>JBILKC010000015.1:0-19691 GCA_044376885.1 Hylemonella sp.
TGATCTTTTATGAGTCAGCGCAACGTATGCTGGCGGAAGCTGCACGGATGCGCCGAAAACTCTCGCAAGGCAAGGAAAACATTGAAGCCACCGTGGTTCTGGGTGCTTCCCCCACACTGGCCCGGGTGCTCCTGCCAGGACTGTTTGAAGTTTGTCAGCGGTCTTTGAGCGGCATCGAACTGCGTATTCGGGAGGCATTTACGCCGACTCTGCTTGACTGGCTGGAACGGGGAATGATCGACATGGCCATTGTCACAAACCCCGAGCCTGGACGCGCGCTGATGTTGCAACCCTTGCTGGGAGAGCCCTTTGCCTTGATCTCGCACCGCAGCCTGCAAATAGATTCGATTGTGTCGATCAACCAGTTGCCTAAGATCCCCCTGCTCATGACACGTCTGCATCGCAGTCTGGTTGAGCAACAACTCATGCGACTGGGCAAAGGGCTCAATGTCAAGGCCGAGATTGACTCGGTTGACTCAATCCGGGAACTGGTTCTGCGCGGCCAATGGGCAACCATCATGCCGATCTCGGTGTTCAAAGACCCCCGCTTGAGTGATGATGTGGTGATGTCCGAAATATCGGGCGTTCAACTCAACCGCCTGCTGGTGCTCGCCAGCCGCCTGGACGGTACCGAAAACCCGGCCTCCCCCCTGATTCAAGGCTTTATCGAATCAGAATTCAGCCGTTTGGCGCACAAGGGCATGTTCAGCTTTGGAGCGGCAGCAACTGCTCTGTAAAAAGGCTGTTGGGCTTAGGGATTCGTAAGAGTTGTGGGCAATCGACTCAGCAATGGCCTAAAAAAGGCCGGTGATTTTCCCGTTGTCATCGATATCAATGCGTGTAGATGCGGGCTCCTTTGGCAGACCCGGCATGGTCATGATGTCTCCACAGATCATCACGACAAACTCGGCGCCTGCCGCCAGCCGAACCTCCCGGATATTGACCGTATGGCCGCTCGGTGCCGCACGCTGCGTGGCGTCAGTCGAGAACGAATACTGGGTTTTGGCAACGCAGACGGGGTAATGACCAAACCCGTTGTCTTGCAGATTGGCGATTTTGGCGCGTACAGCGGCATCGGCAGAGATGTCTGACGCCCCGTAGACTTGAACCGCAATGGCCTTCATTTTTTCCCAGAGCGAATCTTCGTCCTGATAAACAAAACGCATTTGGGCAGTGCCGGACTCCGCCAGCCGAACGACTGTGTGCGCCAATTCCTCTGCACCTTTGGAGCCTTCGGCCCAATGCCGCGCCACCACCATGGGCACGCCCAGCACATCCATGCGCTGGCGTAACAAATCCATTTCCTCGGGGGTATCCGCCGTGAAATGGTTGACCGAGACGACACAGGGCAGCCCGTACACATGACGCACATTGTGGACATGCCGCTCCAGGTTGGCGATGCCTTTGGACAAGGCCTCAAGGTTGGGGACATTCAATTCTTTGGCTGCGACACCACCATGGTGTTTAAGGGCACGAAGCGTCGCCACGACCACTGCCGCATCGGGCTGCAAGCCGGACTTACGGCATTTGATATCGATGAATTTCTCAGCACCGAGATCAGCGCCAAACCCGGCTTCGGTGACTACATATTCGCCCAACTTCAGCGCGGCCCGTGTAGCAGTTACGGTGTTGCACCCATGGGCAATGTTGGCAAAGGGTCCGCCATGGATGATGGCCGGGTTGTTTTCCAGTGTCTGAACCAAGTTGGGCTTGACCGCGTCTTTGAGCAGCGCCGCCATGGCACCATGTGCCTGCAAGTCACGGGCACGTATGGGCTTTTGCTCACGGGTGTAACCCGCAATGATGTTGCCCAAGCGCTCCTTGAGATCCCTGCGGGAAGTCGCGAGACAAAAAATGGCCATCACCTCGGAGGCGACCACGATGTCAAAGCCGTCCTCGCGCGGAAAACCATTGCCCGGACCGCCCATGGACACCACCATGGACCGAAGCGCGCGGTCGTTCATGTCCATGACCCTGCGCCAGGTAATGCGCCGCGCATCAAAGCCAAGCGCATTGCCATGATGAATATGGTTATCGATCAAGGCCGACAACAGGTTGTGCGCCAAGGCAATGGCGCTGAAGTCGCCGGTGAAATGCAGATTGATGTCCTCCATCGGGACCACCTGCGCATAGCCACCGCCTGCCGCGCCCCCCTTCATGCCGAATACCGGACCGAGCGAGGGTTCGCGTAGCGCAATCACGGTGCGCTTGCCAATGCGGTTGAGCGCGTCTCCCAACCCCACGGTTGTGGTTGTCTTACCCTCCCCGGCTGGCGTGGGACTGATTGCCGTCACCAGAATCAGCTTGCCCTGAGGGCCAGTTTGCTGGTCCAGCCAAACCAAATCAATCTTGGCCTTGTAATGACCGTAAGGCTCAAGCGCCTCAGGTGGAATCCCAAGACGGTCTTGCGCCATCTGGAGCACTGGCTTGAGTGTGGCGGCCTGGGCGATTTCAATATCCGTAAGTGCCATTGTGTTTCCTCGTTATTTTTTAAGGCTTACAGCATACAGCGACATCCTGAATTGAGCTCGTAGGGCTGAATAGTTGCGACAATGAAAAAGCCCTTATGTTTCCACAATGGCCAAATCAATCGCATTTCAAAACGGGAGTCGACAAGGGGAATAAAACCCCAAATCGTTCAAAAAACCCACATGGATGCTAAGGTACTGGGGGAGCAGGCGGGATTCATAAGTCAGCCTGTAGTTTCCGTTGATATTGGACCAACATTTTTCATAATTCCTCGTTACCCGTGTCTGTTACCCACAGTGTGAAAACTAAGTTTGCAACAGGTCTAACGCGTGCGCAACGCCCTTAAGGGCAGGTGATTCGTTTGCACGAATCACCCAAGTCGGGATGGCGTCGAGGTAGTCGCGGTAACGCCCCTTTTGGATGAAGCGTTCTCTAAATTGGGACTCCACCAAAAGATCTATAGAGCGAGGTACGATACCTCCTCCTATAAAAATACCGCCTCTTGCTCCTAAAGTAAGAGCAAGATTACCGGCGATACCACCCAGAAAATTGAAAAACAAATTCAGCGCCTCGACGCAAAAAGGGTCTTGCACTGATTTTGCAAGTGCCATTACTTCAGCAGGACTTAGGGTCTGAGGAGTTTGAGAGTCCACCTCATTGAGAGCAACATAAAGATTAACCAGCCCAGGCCCTGAGATTGCGCGCTCAGCAGAGGCATGGCCATAGCGTCTTTTCAAAACGGAAATCACTTCAAGTTCGCGTGGATTATCCCCCGCCAGGGTTACGTGTCCTCCTTCCCCACTGATCGGCACATAACCGCCTTTCGCTGAGGGCAGGAGGCCTGATACCCCAAGCCCGGTTCCCGGCCCAATGACGGCTCTTGGCGCATTGACAACTGCTGTGCCGGGGCCGATGGCGTAAAGATCCTCTGACTGCAGACTCGGCAGCGATAAAGCCAAAGCGGTGAAATCGTTGATAACCACAAGACGATCAAGCGACAAGGCACGTTTCAGCGCGGAGATTGAAAATGACCAGTGGTGATTGGTCATTTCGACCCGATCACTCAAGATCTGCGTTGCGATACCGATGCCGGCAGCGCGAGGCAGAGGTTTGACGTGAACTTGGAGATAGTGCGCAATAGATTCCAGAAGTGAGTCATGCAGACTGCAGGGGTAGACGGCAATATCACTCGGAGGCTTGAAAGCATCTACCTGCCAAGCATAACGGGCATGAGTGCCGCCTATATCGGCCAGCAGGCGAGGGAATGGCTTGCTATTCATGGTTGTGGTGAGGGTAGTTATGCCTTCGGCGGGCTCTTGGGTTTGCGCTTCAGACATCGGAGCGATTCGAGATATCACGTCTCCTGCCCAGCAGAAGATACTAGGCTAAAAGTAGTAAAAAAGTATAAGAGCATGTTGTCTTCTATATGAAATAGCAATGGCCTTCATTTCTATGAAAATGCCATGAATCAAGTGCCACTAACTTCATATGATCAACTTGACGCGATCCTATCGAAAAGACTTTTCGTCCATTTTTTAGGCTTTCGATCAACACTAAACAAACCCCAATGTTTTTCCGGCTCCATGGGGTCTGGAGAGCCTTTCCAGGACTCGTCGAACGCCTCGAACACAAAACACAAAATGCCAGCTTCATCAGTCCAGCGCAGCAAGTCGCATAAATAGATATCTTGCAAATCCTGCGATGCGTTGTGGGGCTGAATGCCACGGCCATTTGAATTGGTAGTCCATCCGGCCTCGGTAATCACCACCGGCTTGTTGGGGTATAAATGGGAAACGCTCTCGTAGTTTTCTCGAGTGTAATCAAGCGACTCGTAAATATGCTTGTACTCCCACACGGGATAGGTGTGCAACGAAATAAAATCCAACTCAGCTACAAGGTCCCGTAATTTGTGTTGCCACGGCACGTAGTTTTCGCAAAATGTAACGGGCAGGCGCGTGCGCGCCTTAACACGGCGAACCAATTCAATCATCCGGTGAACCGGTACAAAGTGATCGGTCCAGTCAACGGTCGTTTCGTTGCCAACCGCCAGCGAAAAAATAACGTCGGGAAACTTTTCGGCAAGGACAATCAGCCGTTCAATTTCAGCTTCATTTTCCAGCCCATTGGCTTCCAGCTGTTCTTCTGAATATGTGGTCCCCCAAGGGCAGCCAAAATTATTCATTTCCGCTCCGACGTAGGCCCCCAGCATGACCTGAAAATTCAGCCCGTTTTTGCGAATGACTTCCAGCACACGTTCTGCATGAAGACTGCAATCGTAAAGACGAAGTAGTCGCCAGTGCGGTTGCAACAACAGGAGGTCATCATGGATATCCGCCTCTGAAGGGTAGATTTTTTCTCCTGGATTTTGCCCATCCCGGTATCCAGAGTAACAAATTGCGCGGCCAGTGGGTAGTTTGAGCATTTGTCGTTCAATTAGGGTTACAAAAATTTGGGGTTTCCTTGCTTGTCCCAGAGCCCCCAATATGCCCCAACGTCACCCTCCGCACTAACCTTCCAGGCCTCGTCAAAAGCAGAAAAATAGAATATTTCCAGCTGCTCTGCATCAGCCCAAGCACAAGTATCCAGAAAGTACTGAATTGCTCCGTGCATCGAAGGCACAGAAGCGTGAAACGGGGTGCCAACGTGCGGCCAGCCGGTCTCGCTAATGATGACGCGCTTGCCTGCTGCAACTGCCTTTGTTCTACGGAACATACTTTGCATATAAACAATGGCCTCTTCAAGCGGGCATCCTTCCCAAAACGGATAGCAGTTGGTCAACAGCACATCGCAAGCAGCAGTCACTCGTGGATGTTTCTCAAAAAGATAATAGGCATCGACATAACCCACCTGAATGTTCGGTAGTGCTTCCTTGACCTGGAGAATGTAGGAAATCAAAACCTCCTCAGGCAAGTCTTCACGCAGCAATACCTCGTTACCGACAGCGACCAGATCGGCATGACCGGCGCGAGCCAAGTCAATCACACCCGCAATCTCACGAGCATTGATGGCCTTATCTGTTCCAAGCCACGCACCCACCAGCGTCTTGAGGCCCAGTTCTTGGGCGATTCGGGGTATCCGCTCGTGTCCTTCAGTACAAGAAAATGTGCGAATCCAACGCGTATGAGGTTGAATTATGGTCAGTCGTTCGCGGATTTGCTGTTCACTAATCTCGTCCCCCGGCGATTGCCCTTCAATGTACGGACTGAAGCACATGCCATGCGTCGTCTTTTGCAAGGTCTTCTGTACTTCCTTCAAAAGCTCACGAGCTACGACGGGTGACAGCGTTACTGCATCCGTTATCACCTCGGTCGGTGACAATGACCACAATCCGCCGTTCGCGGCTGCTGTAGATGAGGCAGGCCACACGCCTTCGCTGGTGATAGATTGCTTTGGATTCTTGGACATGCAGTCTTACTTTTATTTTTGAAAGGGCATACGACCTTTGGCACGCGGCACTGGATCGCCGTAGCCACCCATTCGTTCAAAGACGCGCACATAGTCCACCAGCATTACCGCGGGGAAGTGCGTATCCGCATTTGGTGCTCCTGGAAAGTTGCCACCCACTGCAAGATTCATGACCAAGTAAAAAGGCTGATCAAACGGTGCCGGCCATGCATTGATGTCGGCCGCACGCCTGGGATCCATACCCAGACCATCCTTGCTTTTGCTACAGCTCCACCAGAAATTCTGCTTTGCCCAGACGACCCCATCGAGCAACCAGCGAATTTCACCCGGCTCCCATTCGACGGCATATACATGCCAGTCTGCCACCGTGCTTTTCCCGGGAATCTCCAATGTGTGGGTCACGAGCTCACGCTTGGGGAAGCTCGCCCCATAGTGAATGCTCCCCAATACTTTCTCAGGCTGTTCACCCAATATTTCCATGACATCGATTTCTCCGGACGCAGCCCACCCGCCGTATTTATCGTCTTGAGGAAGCATCCATAGGGCTGGCCACATTCCCTTGCCATATGGAACCTTGGCACGAAACTCGAATTTTCCGTATTGTTTGGCGAAGAGTGCTGTTCCATCGCGCTTGCGCGTTTTCAAACGCGCTGAAGTGTAACCACACCCATGAAAAGACTCTTTCAAAGCACGAATATGCAGCACACTGTCTTTGACAAATACATTATCCGGTTCACGCGTGTAGTACTGAAGCTCTTCGTTACCCCAACCCGCTATCCAAGCGTTGTTTTTGTAATCGTAAAAACCATTCCCGATGTCGAAGTCCCATTTGGAGGGATTGACACTTGAACCTGTGAATTCGTCCCGCCATACCAGCTTCCAGGGAGACTTTGTCTCCTTATGTTCTCTCACGATAGAAGCTTTCCATCTACATCGAAAGTCAAGGCCCATGACACATCAGGCGCGAGACCCAATATTTGATTCGCTTCAATCTGGGTGTGCTCAGCACCTACCTTAGCATTCATCAATTCCTCAACACCATCCAGCTTGATGTGCAATAGAGATGAGTCGCCCAGGTGCTCCGCAAGGACTACCGTGGCCGGTATTCCCTGACCTTCAGGCAAGACACGCAAGTGCTCAGGGCGCAATCCCGCCACCTTGGCACCGGCATTACCTTCCATAACCAATGCATTCCACAATGCACGGTGCGCCGCGGGCGCGCCGTCGTTAGGACGTGGAATAAGGTTGATACGGGGTGCGCCGAGAAACGTAGCTACAAACTGGTTAGCAGGGCGGTTGTAGAGCTCAAGAGGCGCGCCAATCTGCTCTACACGCCCTTTGTTGAAGACAGCAATCCGGTTACCCATGGTCATTGCTTCAACCTGGTCGTGGGTCACGTAGATCATGGTGGTTCCCAATTCTTTATGCAACCTGCTAAGCTCGATACGCATATTGACCCGCAAGGCAGCATCTAGATTAGACAATGGCTCATCAAACAAAAACACCTTGGGTTTGCGCACAATGGCGCGCCCAATTGCCACTCGTTGTCGCTGACCACCCGAGAGTTCTTTGGGGTACCGCTTCAATAGTTCAGTAATACGCAATATCTCTGCAGTGCGCTCTACCTGCAGAGATCTTTGAGCCTTCGCGACACCCGACATCTTCAGAGAAAAACCCATGTTTTCAGCGACTGTCATATGCGGATACAGCGCATAGCTCTGAAAAACCATGGCGGCACCGCGATCCGAAGGCTGCAAGTCGTTTGCACGCACACCGTCAATCATCAGGTCCCCACCACTGATGCTTTCCAGACCGGCAATCATCCGCAAGGTTGTCGACTTGCCGCAACCTGAGGGGCCGACAAACACAATGAACTCCCCCTCGCGAACATCAAGATCTACGCCTTTGATAACGTCTACCGTTCCATAACTTTTACGAATTCCGCGAAGAGATACTTCTCCCATCTTAAGCTCCTAAAACCAGAGACTCCTCCCTGAGGCCCTCTGCGAATTGATGCTGTAAAAAACTGCGGTACCACAGCGCACTGTCCTTGAGTGTTCTGCGCTGTGTTTCGTAGTCAACATGCACGATGCCGAACCGCTTTGCGTAGCCCGAGGCCCATTCAAAGTTGTCGAGCAAGCTCCACACCATGTAACCCTCCATGTTTACGCCCTCCTCGATTGCAACTGCCACGGCCTGAATGTGTTGGGCGAGGTAGCGAACGCGGTCTGCGTCGTGAATGCGCCCGTTTACGAGCTGATCCTTGAAAGCACCACCATTCTCAGTGACGTACATTGGAGGAACCGGGTAATCACGGTTCATGCGAATCAGCAATTTAGTCAGTCCCTCAGGATAGACCTCCCAGCCCATATCCGTGATCTCCAAGCCACTTTTATGTACATCCCACGGACCATCTGCACTAACTACGGTACGTGAGTAATAGTTCACGCCGAGGAAGTCCATTGGTGTCGCGATAGTCTGCATATCACCGGCGTGTACAGCTGGTGCATCTGCCCCTAAATAGCTCAGAACATCCTCGGGATAGCTTGACTTAAACAGTGGGTCCATATACCAGCGCAGGAGCTTCCCATCTTCAAGCACCGCTTTTGCCTTGTCAGCTTGATCATCGGATGCTGGCTGAACTGGTGAAAGATTCAGAACGATACCCAGCTTTGCCTTACATCCCTGCTCGCGTAGAGATTGCAAAGCCAGACCATGGCTCAATAGCAAGTGATGGGATGCCTGCACGGCAGCGGCCCTGCTCTTGACTCCTGGTGCGAAAATTCCCATTTCATATCCAAGTATGGCAATGACCCAAGGTTCGTTGTGCGTCGTGATGGCAGTGATACGGTTCCCCATGCGCCGGTCCACCGCAATGGCGTACTCAACAAAACGTTGTACCGTATCGCGATTAGACCATCCACCACTCGACTGCAGTGCGTCCGGTAGGTCCCAATGATTTAGTGTGAGATATGGCTTGACACCGCGCTCCAGCAAACCGTCAACCAAGCGTTCATAAAAATCCAACCCTTTTTCGTTCCATGCTCCGCTACCAGCAGGGCGTATCCTGGGCCAGGAAACCGAAAACCGATAAGCACTGACCCCCAGACTGGCAACCAGGTCTAGATCTTCCTTCCAGAGTTTGTAATGTTCACAAGCAATCTGTCCGTCACTGCCGTCTGCAATAGCGCCTGGTATACGACAAAAAGTATCCCAAATGGAAGGGCCTTTTTCGTCTGAAGTTGAGGCACCTTCAATTTGAAAAGCGCTAGTTGCAACACCCCATACAAACTTCTCTGGAAAGCGTTGTTGGAGTGAAAGAGGTTCAAAAATAGGCATGAATTTTTAAATTAATGGGCTCGAAATGAACTTGCGTTTATTTAACCGCGCCTGCCGTCAAACCGGATATGAGCTGACGAGAAGAGATTGCGAAAAGAATAAGCAATGGAATAGTGGCGATGGCCGAACCTGTCATCAGTGCACCCCACTCGGTATCCACAGGACTTTGCAAGCTGCGAAGTGCAAGTGGCAGGGTATACATATCTGGCGAACGCATAACGATCAGAGGGCCAATGAAGTTATTCCAAGACGCAATAAACGTAATGAGACCTAAGGTCCCCATAGCAGGCTTAAGAAGTGGCAGAACGATTCGTGCGTAGATACCGAATTCACTGCAACCATCCATGCGGGCTGCTTCAATGAGATCCTTAGGTATCGAAGAAGCAACAAACTGACGCATCAAGAAAATGCCGAACGCACTGGCTGCTCCAGGAATGTAAAGTGCGCGTGGCTCATCGATCCATCCAAGTAAATCCATGATCATGAACGTGGGGATCATGTTCATAAACGATGGCAACAACATCGTTCCCATAACCAACCCAAAGATGACGTTTTTTCCCTTGAATTCGAAGAGTGCAAATGCGTATCCGCCCATAGAACAAAACAGTAACGTCAACACCGTGGAGGCCAATGCCACATACAAACTCCAACCGAGATTGCGCCAGAATGGCATGCGGTCGGTCAGAATTTTTAAATTGTTAAGAAAGTCATCGCCAAAGAATAGCGGTGGTGGCAAGCTGAAAATTTCAGTACGTGAATGCGATGCAAAAACAAACATGAAGTAAAAAGGCATTAGCATGACCAATGCACCGACGCCCACTAGACAGTAAGCGGCTAAAGGAGAAAGACGTTGTGTATTCATCGCAATGCCCTACCTGGCTTTGGGTGGCGGGTTAAAAGCGCGGTTTGTCAGCCAAGTCAGAACTGCAACCATAAAGAAAAGCAGCCAAGACATTGCGCTTGCAGCGCCAAAATCATTGAAATCAAAAGCCATCCGATACAAGTAAATGGCTGTTGTCATACCCGCTTGATCTGATCCGCCGCGGCCACCGGTGAGAATGAACGGCTCCTCAAACAATTGCAGTCCACCGATAACACTCAAGGTGACACCGAAAAAAATCATTGGCTTTAGACTTGGCAGGGTGATGTACCAAAATTGCTGAAATCGGCCTGCGCCATCCATAGTGGCAGCCTCATAGATCTCTTTGGGAATAGTTTGTAGCGCAGCTAGGTAAAGCACGACGTTAAAGCCTACATAGCGCCAAAAAATAATCATGGATATCGCTGGCTTGATATTCTGGGGTGCACCGAGCCAGTCAATTGGCTCAGCGGGTATCAACCAACCTAAAACGGGGACTTGCCGCAGTGCGTTGAGCCCCTGGTTGACAAGCCCAAAGTCAGTAGAGAAAAGCGAACTGAACATGATGGCAATGGCCACAGTAGATGTTATGTATGGCAAAAAGTATGCACCCACAACGCCATCCCGCATCCGCGTGAAAGATGTATGGATAAATACAGCCAGAGGAATTGCAACCAGGTGCTGTGGCACGCCGGACGCTAGCGCCATCCAGGCGGTATTGCCAAGTGATTTCCAGAACCACTCGTCTTCAAGTGAAAATGCGAAGTTCTCCAAGCCCACGTATTTCATCGCAGACAGTCCGCTGGTTGGCTCCCACGATTGAAACGCAAGAAACAAGGAGAACATCAATGGAAATAGACCGAACACCAAAAACAAGACTACAAAGGGACTTAGTAGCACATAGGGTGCTAGGCGATGGGACAGTCGCATTGAGGATATGGGCTTCATTTGGTGTACGGAGTTATTGATATTCTTTTAAGAATTCGTTACCGGCGTGCCCTGCGCTGCAACAGCCGCTCAGCATCAGCTAAAGCCACTCCGATATCTTTGCCGTTGTTCAGAACCTTATCGAGTTCAGTATTTATTACTTCGTCCGCGAAAGCATCTTGCTTATGGACCGAAACAGCCGCTGTTCGTGACGCAGCCTCACGCCATAAAAGCCTTGCTTTTTGGTCACCAAGGAACTCTATAGGCTTATCAAAGAATTCGTCGCTATGAGCTGCCAGCAATGCCGGAAAGGCATCTTGTGATTTGAAAGCCCTGAGTTGCAGCTCACGATCAAGGGTCATCATTTCAATAAACTCCCAAGCAAGGGTTTTGTGCTTTTCGGGCGCTCCACGCGCAATTGCTAGAAAGGTTCCGCCATAAGCCGCCCAAGAGTTTTCAGGTAACTGGGCAGCACGCCAATAGCCTTTTGTCTTGGGGGCCAGCCAATTGTTGAGGTGACCTGCCAACCAGGCGCCGGAAAGCTGCGTTGACAGACTCCCACGACGGAAGCCCTCCGCCCATTCGTTGGACCAAGTTGAAACTTTTGCATCCAGCTTGTTATTTCTGACTTTTTGCGCCAATTCAAATGCACGAACGAAACGCGGAGAGTTCACCAACACACGAGACTGGTCATCGAAGTACAGACCCTCGCCTGGCTTGAGACCTGTACGAATCAGGATATCCTTTATATCGCGTGCGTGCGCCATTAAATAGGATCCTGTGGTGGCCTTTATTTTTATTCCAGCGTCGACATAGCTGTCCCATGATCGGATTAGTTCTGCCTCGCTTACACCTGCTTTGTCAAGAACGTCTTTTCTATAGAGAAGAGTTCCTGGCCCAATATCAGTTGGTGCGGCGACCACGGCTCCCGCACGATTCCTTGCCTGTTCGAACGCATAGCTGACGAATTTGCTTTGGTGTTTTGCAACACCATAGGGTTCCCGAGAGAGGTCCTCAAGACCGCCACCTTGCGCGAATCTGCCTACATAGCCAACTTCCAGCGCCATCACATCTGGAAGGTAAAAGGATGTTGAAAGAGCCGTTGTCATCGCGGTGTGATGATCTGAAAACTGACGACTAACCACCTTGATGTCTACATCTGGGTGCTTTAATTTCCAGGCTGGGATTGCAGCTTTGACAATTTCATCTACTGCAGGAAATGCTGCGATCGTTAACTCGATCCGCTTCTGTGCGTGCACTGAGCCTAGTACGCAAAGGAAGAGACACACCGCAACGGCGGTACTTCGCCAATGGCAAGTGCGGTACAGATCAAGCATGATATCTCCGTAACTTTATGAAAGCGCTTTCATAAAGAATATACATATAGGCTCAACCCCTGTCAACAAGGGTAATCGCGCATATCAACTGGCGCTGGCTTCGGTGGATTGGCGAATCTTCAATGTCGGTGAAGGAATCGCTATAACTGGCTTTAGCCCCTGAAGCAATTGAAGCATGGCTGACGCAGCCAAACGACCAATCTCGTTGGCAGGATGATGAACACTGCTAAGTGGTGGGTACGAATAGGAACATGCTGGAAGGTCATCAAATCCAACTAACGCCACATCTCCAGGTATGCGCAAGCCTTGCCGATGAAAACAGAGTGCAGCCCCCAAAGCCATTTGATCGTTTGCAGCAAAAACTGCGGTGAACGGCCTGCGCCTGGAAAGTAACTCGGCGGCGGCTGTCATGCCACTGTCCTCGGTATAGAGGCCATTAACAACAAGTCGCTTGTCAAATGGAATTCGCGCGTCACTGAGTGCAGCCCGATAGCCTCGCTCCCGCTCTCGCGCATCCGGATGCTCCATGTCACCCGTAATGAACGCAATTCTTTTATGGCCCAATTCAACGAGGTGCTTGGTTGCTAGCCGAGCTCCTTCATGCTGGTCAAAGTTGAATGCGTAGAGTTGACTGGCCTTCAAGTTTCGACCAGTAACCACTACAGGAATGGTTTTTGAACATTCTTTCAGCTTGCTATCACTAAGACGCCCGGTCAAAACAATGATTCCGTCCACTCGCCGTGCGCGTAAAACATCGATGCACCGAGCCTCTTCAGCCGCGTTCCAGTGACCGCTGACGAATAGTGCGCTGTAACCTGCCGCCTGCAATTCCAACTCGATTCCACGCAATGTAGCGCCATAAAACGGGCTGTCAAGCGCTTGTGTTATCACCCCGACGCTCAGAGTGCGCCCACCGGCCAAACCACGCGCTACCGGATTGGGAACAAAACCAAGTTTGGCAATAGCGTCATCTATAGCCTGCCGCTTTTCAGCGCTGACAACGGCAGTGCCATTCAAAATCCGCGAAACGGTGCTGGATGACACACCCGCCAGCTCAGCAACCATCGCCAACGTAACAGGGCCCGATCCGGGCCGCACGCCTTTTGCATTGCTACGTGATCTCATGAAAAATCGACCTCCTTGGTTTGACGAGATCAGTCTATCAGAGCATCAGAAAGCGTAAATTGGTAGGTGGCGATCGATCGTGACGGCAGAGGTGCGTTCCAGGAAATTGTCGGCATGCACAGTTCAAACTGCTGGGACTGCTCACTCCGGTTCATGATCACGATCGTAATAATGCCGTCCAGATTGACAAATGCGGTGCATTCCAGGACTTGCCTATTGGACGCACATAGGACGCGTCTTGCGCCTGTGTGCACAAACCGTGAGAAGTGACCGATGTAGGCGAAAGAACTCTGGAATACCAGCGCATTGCGTTCCTCATCTGCCAAAACAGGGGCGCTGCACAGGTTGCCGACATGGTTGGGGCCACCCGTGGTGTCGAGGAGGATGTTCCAGTCAATCCAGCCTACCGTCCAACGGTTCAGGTCATTGATCATGGACCGCGCATAGCGCTCACCAAGCTCCCATTCGCCCAAATGGGGGCCGCCTTCCTGGCAGCCTTCAGTAAACAGCAGTTTCTTATCTGGCCAGGCGTCGTGGACTAACTGCACATGGTCAAAGTGGTCTTCGCCATACCAATGGAACCCGGTGCCCCAGACATAGCGCGCCGCGTCGGTGTCAGCCATTACAACGCTGGCTCGCTCCACCATTTCGTCGCGATTGTGATCCCAAACCACAATTTGGATATGCCCCAAACCTGCCGAGTGCAGCGCGGGTCCCAAGTGGTCGCGTATGAAATCGCGCTCTTCTTCAGCATCGTATATGCACGAGTCCCAGCGCTGTATGGCCATGGGTTCGTTTTGTACCGAAACACCCCAGATCGGGATGCCGTGGCCTGCGTAGGCCTGAATAAACTTCACATAGCACCGAGCCCATGCATCGCGATACTCGGGCAAAAGTTTACCGCCCCCGTTCATCTGGCCACTGTTCTTCATCCAAGGTGGTGGACTCCACGGGGAGGCCAGTATTCGAAGGGGTGCCTTAGCGACGCGTTGGGCCGCCTGAATAAAGGGGATCAAAGCCAGCTCGTCTCGGGCAACGGAGAAATTCTCCAGATTGAGGTCTCCGGCTGCTTCGGCATGGGCATAGTTTCCCAATGCGAAGTCACAGCTGTTCATATGGACCCGGCAGAACCTATATCTGTGGCCCACCACCGGGTCGAAATACGCACTAAGCAATTCTTCGCGTTGTCGAGACGGCAATTTCATCCATGTCACCGCGGCGGCTTCGGTGAAGGCACCACCGAATCCTTCCACCTCCTGAAATTTGCGCTTAGGATCCACCCACACCCTACCAGCCTTAGGCACGGAAATTTTTGAAGGTAACAACCCAGACCGTGGCGCTAGCATTAGCCCTCCCTCTTTTGATGAGAGGTACCAAGACAGAAGCTCTGATTTCTGCACCATTTTTCCTTTGCTGTGTAAGAGGCTTTTAGGGCTTGTCCGCTAGACGGGCTGAGGAATCATGGATAAGGGTAAGCACCGATATGGCCATCTGATTTTGTTCGGTACGATCCATTTTTGAAAGCGCTTTCATCAAATTATGAAGCCATTTCAGAGAACAACTGCTCATACCGAACAAATATTTTTGGAGCTCCCACATGAAACACTTTCCCAGAAACATACCGCTAACAGCAATTAGCTTGGCCACAGTTGCATTAATTGCCGCCTGCGGCGGAGGCGGCGGGTCTACCTCAGCTGGCCCGATGACTTTGGCCGGAGCAGTGATTGATGGTTACGTCACCGGAGCAAACGTTTGCCTTGACCTCAACAGCAACGGCGCTTGTGACTCTGGCGAGCCTTCCGCTACATCCGTGGCCAACGGCAAATACTCGCTGACCGCACCAGCGGGGACAAACCTGGCCAACTTACACATCATTGCGACTGTCCCAGCGGGCGCTGTTGACAGTGATGCACCAAGCACACCCATCGCACACCCTTACAAGATGCTGGCTCCCGCTGATATGCCCACCGTGGTTTCGCCGCTAACAACCGTTATCTCGACTAAGATGCTTGCAAGCTCACTCAGCTTGGCTAACGCCCGCATTGCTGCGCGCACGGATTTGGCGTTGCCAGTTGACTACGACTTCACCAAGGACCACGTTGCCACCAACGACGTCGGCGCACGCAACGTGGCAAAAGTCATGGCTGCGATTCTGGCTGTGAAGGTCGGAACGGACACTCCCAACGCAACCAGGCTTGGACAGGCGTTGACACAAGTTACCACTGGCGGTACGGCGGCGACGGCTTATGCGAGCACTAATGTGAGCGCCATGGTGAGCGGCATTTTGGGATCCCCTACTCCAACACCGACTCCCACCCCTACCCCATCACCTTCTGGAAGCACTGGTACTTGTACAACGACAACTTCCCAGAATTGCCTGACATTTGGTGAGGCAACAATGGCCTTTGAGGCCTTTGAAGGGCTAGGTACAGCGATGGTTGCAGTGGATCCTGTTGACTCTGGAAACACTGTGGCTAAATTTGTCAAAGTTGCGGCCGGTCAACCTTGGGCAGGTGCCACGCTGTACACAACGGCTAGCAACAAATCAGTACCACGAGTCGGGTTTGCAACCAGCAAGATTGTTACGCTGCGCGTGTATTCGCCCGCGGTCGGAGAGAAGATTCGTTTGAAGTTCGAAGATGCTGCCGATAACACCAAGACAATCGAAGTTGACGCCACAACACTTACCACTCAGGCAAACTCGTGGGAGACCTTAACATTCGACTTTTCCACGCCGGCTTCAGGCACGGCCGCCTATAACGCTGCAACGACATACAACAAGGTCAGTGTATTCCCCAAATTCCTGACCGCTGTAGGTTCTGACACGACCTATTACTTTGACGAGCTGAAATATGCAGCGCATGTCGCGAGTCCAACCCCAACACCGAGCCCAAGCGGTTCAGCCATAGTCTTTGCATCAGGGTACACGAATGCTGGAGCTGATAACGTCAACTACACCAAATCTGGAACATCGGTAGAAGGTGGTGATGTCAATTGGTACCAGGATTCAGTACTCAATGACTGGTCCAACTTTTGGTGGAATGGTTTCGCGCCAAGCGACGCAACACCATCTTTCTATTTTGGTGTGGGCTTAGCTTCTTCTACCAATGTCCCGTACATCGCAGCTTACGTGAATGCTCCCAACAATGGTTCAGTTACGCTTGGCGGACAAACCAAGCTGCGAATTGCGCTGTGGGGCAATGACGAGCTCACATCGCGATCGGTTCCGACATACAAAGTTGTCGTTCAATTAAAACAGAGTTATAGCGGCTGCTATGTTGAGGCAGAGAGTCCACTGGTTACACCACCTAGCATTGGAGTTCAAACCTACAACATCAACCTAACAAACTTCTCCATAAAGAATAACTGCGCGGGAAGCGGAGTTAGCACAGCTGCGTCCTTGCTTGCACAACCGATCGGTTCAGTGCATGTTCAATTGCTCAAAGCCAACATGTATTTTAGTGGGTCTGCTTTATCGCCAAATGGAATGAACATTGGCCCGATCTCCTTCCAACCGTAATTCGGGTTGACTTGACTGGCGCAAGGTCGCAACAAGCGGCCTTGCCCCAGTCAATACGTCAGAGCCAATATGCGTCAAAGAAAAAAATACGGAGAACAATGTTCTCCGTATTGCTCTCTGTGAATCGATTATCTACGTGTAACGCCGCTGTCGCATCCATTTTGTAGCGATCCACTTCTCTCCTGCGATCACTGGCACGCCGCCATGCAATGACATGGAGTCCACCTGCCCCAGATCGTTGCAATACTCAAAGTACACCGCTGAACCCTTCTTAGGTGTTACAGACAAATGAATGGACGGAAAAATCGTTTCCCCGCCTTGCTCCACATCATTCAGGTACATCACCAGTGTACTCACACGCTGGCCGCCCTTGGCCAGGTGCACGGCGCTTCCAGGATCGTCTGGCGGGAAATAGTCGAAATGATTTTTGTATTCGCCACCAATCTGATAGTTCAATATCTGAATGCCCTCGCCATTCTCGACGGGCCAGCGCATGACGTCGGATATGCGCTGATCCAGCCGGGCGACCAATGGGTTTTCATTTAGGGCAAAGAAGGTGCCCGAGCTTTTGCGATCTTCGATCACGCGGTCTTGTCCGGTAGCAGGATCTACGATGGTGGAGCACTGAAGTTTGGCGCGTGACAACTGCACCAACTCGTCGCACTCCTCCTTCGACATAAAGTCATCCAGCACGGCAAGCATGGGCTGCGCAATGCGCATGACAACGCGCACCGCACGGTCACGGGTTTGAATGAAGTTCCCTGCGGGAGAAAATCGAGGGGTGGTGTAGTGGTAGCCCGACAGCGGCGAGAAAGCCAAATCAGCCTGCGCCGGGGGCGACAGACCCTGCAGCAGCGCGATGCCAGCAGCAACCGGATCGATACCCTTCTGCACCATCGTTGAGATGATGGATGCCTCATCACAGCCTCTATCCAAATTGTCTTTAATCCAGCTATGCCAATCGGCACTGACCTGTTGTAATGCCATTACTCAACCAAATTACATCTTCGCCAACACGCCGGGGGCGACGGTCAGTGTCTTTCCATCACTAAATTTAACTGTGATGTGTGATTTGCCTGCGTTGAATGCCAGGTATGTTTTGCGGCCGTCCGCTCGTTTGAAAACGGAATACAGTGTGGTGTCTGCCGTGGTACTGAAGTCCGGCAGCCCCATTTCCTGCAGACTCAGCATCCAGTGGAGTGTATGGGAGCGGGTATCGCCCGCTTCTACGCTGCCATGACGATCCCACTGCGCCAGCGCTGCTTGGGGGTCCGCCAGCGCCAGGTACTTTGCAAAGACATCCTGCCACACGTCTTTGGGAGGCCTATTGGGTGGAAACTTGCCAATGGCGTTGTAACTGTCGGTTTCGGCTTTCAATGTGCCGACATTGCGTTTCACATAGACCGGATCACGACCGTGGTAAGTCGAGAACGTTGTCACCGGCAACAGGTTGATGCCCTTGGTCTGTCGTGGCTCATCGGTCCACCACGTCTTGTGGGCATACCTCCCGCCAAACACCCAGCTGGCTTCAACATTCTTGTATTCGGGGGGGAACACTTGCCCATGGATGTCAAACCAATAATGACTGACAGCGTCGATCTCGGTGGTGTACAGGTAGATGCCGAGATCACGCAACTCACGATTGCCAGTAACCTCGCCCCAAAGAATGAGACTTGCCCACGCGCCGATCGCCTCGGAGGTGGACTCCTGTCCGTTGCCAAAATCGTAAAGGCCAACTCCCGATGCCATCGAAAATCCAGAGTACTGGTCAAAAGGGCGCAAGAACGGATAGTCAGAGCGGCCCCGCTCCGTCGTGGCGATATCGGCCACCATCATGTCCACGATACCACCCCATTTATCTTTGGCACCCCAGCTTGGGTCGCGAAGTGTGATCTCCGCGGCCGCGCGGATCCAGTAGAACCAATGGAAGTGATGGTCGTTCATTTCGGCGACCGAGAAGAACTCGTCTGGGTACCCGACCAGTGTTCCAAGCCTTTTGTCGTAGTGTAAGTAGCTGCGACCAGTACCGCCAAACCACCACTCCATGCGGTCCTTAACCAGCTGCAAAAGCTGGTCGCGCATAGCAAGGTCACCCTGTTGCTCGGCCACTGCAGCAAGCCCGGTAGCCCTTGTAAGTCCCTTGCCTTGCCAATAAGCGCTGACCCGCCAATCGTCACCATTTTCCCGGATGGGGATCAGCTCGCGACGTTTGCGGAAGTCGACTTTCAGCAAATCGCTAAGTTCCTTGGCCCCAGGGCCATCTTTCAGACCCGGCCAATGCGGCAATATGCCGTGGTAAGTCCGTTCAATCTTGAATTGGTTCGCCGCGAGTAGGCGAATCTTGCCCCTGATGCTGTCGTAGGAAGGGCCTAGTTTCCCCTCTACTGAGGGGTTTTTAAACCATTGATGGGGGTACAGCCCAAGCAGTGGTCCGTTATCGGGGCCTTCCATCACACGCGTCTTGGCTGTAAAGGTAGTTTCGACTTTGCTGGTCGCAGGATCAAACTTCCATTCGACCCGGGTGTCTTGAAGAAATGCATAGGCGTGGTGGGTAAGCAGAGCTAGATTTTCTGGTCGCTCGTCCGGAAGTGCTGCGACCGACAGGTAGCCCGCACCCTGCGGCAAGCGTCCGATCCATTCGGTTGCTGAGGATTGCTCCCATTTGACCCCTGATGGACCGAAAATCGCATACGGTTTTACACCGATACGC
>JBILKC010000173.1:0-6166 GCA_044376885.1 Hylemonella sp.
GCGCGGGTACCAGCCCCGGCGTTCATAGCTGAGGATGAAGGACAGCAGATACAGCGCCAGTGGAGCCACCCAGATCATGGGTATAGGCGCGATGTTGGTTGTCAGAAAACTGGTGTCAGCGACCATCAGAATCGACGGACAGGCCGCCAGAGCTGCCCATAACAAGCGATTGCGCCACCCGCTGGTTTGAGCGGTCTCTTGTGCTTGCGGTGCCAGGGACTCACCCCGGCGTCCGCGCCAGGCCAGCATGATGCAGGCCATGACAAATAAAAAATAAAGGCCTGACCACAGGTAAGACTGCCAGACGGTTGGAAAAACCGGCTCCACCGCCACCGGGTAGGCCAACAGGGCCAGCATGGAGCCAAAATTTGACAGTGCAAACAGCCGGTAGGGCACCAGGCCGGAACGTTCCCGGGCAAACCAGGCTTGCAGCAAAGGCCCGGTGGTGGACAGAACAAAGTAAGGCAAGCCTATAGACACTGTCAGCAGCCCCAAAATTCGTAGCGTGGGGTTTTCGTTGCCCAGTGGCTTCCATTCCTGGCTGGGCAGAATGGGCAGGAGTAGCAGGCTGATCAGCAGCAGACCGGCATGCACCAGGCTTTGGCGCGAAGGTGTCAGATGGCGCACCACCCAGTGAGAGTAGAAGTATCCGAGTAAAAGAACCAGCTGGAAGAACAGCATGCAGGTCGTCCAGACAGCGGCTGAGCCACCGAACCACGGCAAAATCATCTTCCCTATCAAGGGCTGAACCTGGAATAACAGGAAGGCGCTGAGGAAAATAGTCAGGCCATAGTGAACGGTGAGACGAAGGTCGATTTTCATCACGGCAGTGTATCCCCGACTCAGCAGGAAAATTCTCAGGCAGCGTCAGTTTTTGGCGGCTTGTACCGGGCTTACCCCGATGTGTTGCTGCTGTCGCGACTTGGCCAGTTGCCATTGACGTTGACGCTCACGGGCACTGCTTTTCTGCTGGTCACTCGTGATGGCGTGGCAACGCGGGCAACTCACGCCGGCTTCATAGAGAGGGGACTGGCTTGCACCGTCTTGCAGGGGTTGCCTGCATGCACGGCACAGGCCGTGGGAACCCGCAATCAAGCCATGGCTTACAGAGACGCGTTCGTCAAATACAAAGCAATCACCTTGCCACAGGCTTTGGTCTTCGGGGACAGTTTCCAGATATTTCAAGATGCCACCTTCAAGGTGGTAGACCTCTGTGAACCCACGGGCTCTTAGCAAGGCAGTTGATTTTTCACAGCGTATGCCGCCAGTGCAAAACATGGCCACTTTGGTGTTTTTTAATGGCGTTTTTTGCAGGGCAGGTTCTTTTTCAAGCCAGTCGGGGAGTTCAGAAAAGCTGCGGATATTCGGGTTGATGGCACCTTTGAAAGTCCCCAGCTCGACTTCATAGTCATTGCGTGTGTCAATCACCACGACATCAGGGTCAGACAGCAGCGTGTTCCAGTCCTGCGGTTTGACATAGGAGCCAGCCATGCTCGGCGGGTGAATGTCGGGTACACCCAGCGTGACAATTTCACGTTTGAGGCGCACTTTCATGCGGTGAAAGGGCGGCTTTGTGGCGTAGGACTCCTTGTGCTGCAGATTAGCCAAGCGCGGGTCCTGGCGCAGATAGCGAAGCACGGCGTGCACATCGTCGGGAGCGCCCGCGATGGTGCCGTTAACGCCCTCTGATGCCAACAGGATGATGCCTTTGACATGGTGTTGCTCACACGCCTGCAGCAACGCTGGCTTATGGTCGGCGTAATCCGGAAACGAAACAAATTTGTAGAAGGCCGCAGTAAGAAAAAGTGGATTCTGCATAGGAGGATTGTGGCGCAGTCCTGTCCCTCGGGATGGGCGGGTCTTGCTAAAGGATTTCAGCATTACCCGCATGCTGCGCCATGTGATGCAACACATGCCTGCCTGTGGCCATTCGGACTCGTCAGGTGCTAAACAGTTTGTTGGCTGCGGCCCGCAATTCAGCGCGGAAGTCCGGGTGGGCAATGTCTATCAGGGCTTGTGCACGCTGTTTGGCGCTCTTGCCGCGCAACTGGGCCACGCCGAATTCAGTGACCACGTAGTTCACATCATTTTTGCTGGTGCTCACATGCGTGCAGGGGAGAGCGTCGGAACGATGCGGGAGATAGTGTCGTCCTTGGCGGTGGAGGGCAGCACAATAAATGCTTTGCCACCGTCCGAGCGATTGGCTGCCCGCACGAAATCGGTTTGCCCGCCTGTTCCTGAATAGGGCTTGTGCGCAAGGCTTTCCGAACCGCATTGTCCCAGCAAGTCCACCTGCAGGCTGTCCTTGATGGCCATCAGCTGGTTGTTCTGGCCCGCAATTTAAGGGTCGTTGGTGAAGTTGGCCGGATGCATCTCCAGCATGGGGTTGTGGTGCATGAAGTGGTACAGCAGCTGCGAGCCCAAAGCGAACGTGGCGACCATCTTTCCGGGAACAAGGTTTTTTTTGCTGTTGTTCACTGCGCCGCACTCGACCAGTTTCAGGATGCCGTCGCCAATCATCTCGGTATGCACGCCGAGGTCCTTCTTGCCGGTCAGCTGCATGACCACGGCATCAGGAATACCACCGTAACCAATCTGCAGCGTTGCACCATCCGGAATCATGTCGGAGACGTACTTGCCTATCGCCTCTTGCACCGGACCGATCTTGGGCAGCCCCACTTCGCCGATGGCGTCGCTGCTTTCCACCAGTGCGCTGACCTTCGAAATGTGGATGTGGCATTGCCCGTGCGCAAACGGTACGTTGGGGTTGACCTCCATTATCACCGCGCGCGACTTCTTGATGGCTGCAATGGTGTAGTCCGCACCCAGGCTCAGAGAGAAAAACCCTTGCTCATTCATCGACGATGCCATAGAAAACACAACATCCGAGGCGATGGCACCGCGTTCGATCAGCACCGGAATCTCGGAAAAATAATTGGGGAAAAATCCGCCCAACCCTCCTGGCCCGCCGCGCGGGACGCTCCGCTGAAAAACAGGGCGCAGTGGCGCACATGGTGCGCAGTCTGCGGGTCAAAGTAGGCGTATTTGCGAATGGCCAGAAGCTGCAGTACCTGAACACCGTTGAACTGCCTGCGCTGTTCGGACAGTGCGGTCAAAAGGGTGGGGGGCTCGCCGACTCCGGTGGGCACGACGATCATGTCACCATCGCGCAGGTGGGTGAGCGCATCCTGTGCGCTGCCGCATCGGGCTTGGTACATTTCACGGGCGTTTTGCATGGTGTCCTCGCATGGTTGAATGGCCGCCCACGGGCGCCGTGTTAGTTTAAGCCGCCGTCCATCCGCCGTCGACCATCAGGGCGCTGCCGGTGGTTAGGCTCGATGCCTCGCTGGCCAGGAAGACAACCGCTCCCATGACTTCTTCTGGACGGCCTATCCGTTGCAACGCAATGCGCTCAGTCACCCATTGCGCAAACGCAGTGTCTTGAAACATCGGCGCAGTAAGCGCAGTTTCGGTAAAGGTCTGGCACAAGGTGTTGACACGGATGCCGTGCGGTCCGAGTTCCCAGGCCAGGGCCTTGGTGAAACCTTCAATCGCGTGTTTGGTGGCGCAGTAGAGGGTGCGCCGCGGGCTGCACACATGGCCCATTTGGGATGAAATATTGATGATAGAGCCCCCCAGTTCCGCAGCCACCAGTCCGCGAGCCACTTCGCGTGCGACCACCATGCTGGCTTTGACATTGAGCTCCAGCAGAGTGTCGATGTCATCGTCACTGGCGTCGACGAGCAAACGCGGCAGATTGGTGCCTGCGCTGTTGACCAGCACGTGGAAGGGTCCGCGCGCAGCCACTTCCCGACGTACCGCGGGCGCGTCAGTGACGTCCATGGCGATGAAGTCGCAGCTCGCGCCCTGGTGCCGCAGCGCCTCGCAGGCTTGCTCCAGTTCGCTTGCGGATCGGGCCATCAGCGTGACGTGGGCACCTGCGCCGGCCAGTGCTACTGCGCTGGCCAGACCGATGCCCCGCCCGCCACCGGTGACCAGTGCGTGTTTTCCATCCAGGCGGAAAGACGGCATGCGCGGCAGTGTGATCGGCTGCTGCCCGGTGGTTGAATCTGCGTTGGGTGCGCTCATGTCTGGGTCTGCTCAACTTTGCGTCGCTGGGCTGCCAGGGCCATCAGCATGCGATCGCGCCAAGCCCCTCCGTGCAGGCAGATCATCGGCACTCAGGCGCTCGCGCCGCTGTGCTTCGACCTGCTTGATCAACGCCTGCGACCAGGCGCTGTCATGCGTGCGGGATGCGGCAATCGTACGGTAGAGCGGTCCAAACCTTTCTGCGTAGTCGGCCACGCCGCCGGGGGCGTTCAGGTCAATGGTCTCGAAGGGCCCCATGAAGCTCCTCCGTCGGCCAGTCCGTCGCGCACCGTCTTGTCAATATCGTCGCAGCTGGCAACGCCTTCTTCAACCAGTGCCCAGGCCTCGCGCAGTAGCGCCCCCTGCAGCCGATTGAGCACAACCCCCCCGGTCTCTTGCCGAACCACGACGGTGGACTGCCCCACCGCATCCATCAGCGCGCGGGCAAAGTCCAGAGCTGCCGGGTCGGTATCGGGTGAAGGCACCAGTTCGACCACCGGGACCAGGTGGGGCGGGTTGACCGGGTGGGCTACCAGCACGCGCGTCGCGATGGACAGCCCAGCGGTAAAGCGCGAGGCGCCGATGCCGGAGGTAGAACTGCCAATCACTGCGCCGGGCTCTACCAAATCTTGCAGTTCACTCAGCAGGGCGGTCTTGACCGCTGCCTGCTCCAGCACGGACTCCTGGATGTAGGCAGCGCCCTGCACGGCTTCGCCCAGCGTCGGTGCAAGGTGTACACGCTGCAGCAGGGCTGGGGGGCATCCAGCAGCCCGTGGGCATCCAGCGCAGCGGCTTCTTCTGCGATGTAGCCAAGCACGCTGGAGCGGACAGCGGGACTCGCGTCATACACGCGCACGGTCAGCCCCGCGCGGGCAAAAACAATGGCCCAGCCCGCTCCGACCAGGCTGGCCCCGACTATTGCAACGTGCGCTGTGCCCAGGAGGCGTTCGGCCGCGGTGAGTGTCCCGTTCATAAAGGTCTTGGTCCCAGCGCGGTCTCAGGCTGCGTTTTGCAGCAGCCCAAAGCGGCGCAGCCCTTCAATGGCCACGGGAGCACCCCATTCCTGCACGTAGTGGCCGGCCTCTTGCACAAGCATAGGGTTCTCGCATCCGCGGATCACCTGGCGCAGCAACTCCATGCGCACAGGCGTGATCACCACGTCCTGCATGCCAATGGCCATGAAAGATTCCCCAGACCATTGGGTACTCAGATACTCACGCGCCGCCAGACTGGTTTCAAGTCCCTCGCGCGCGCTTGGCGTCAGTTCGCCGTTCTCGGGCCGCATGATGAGTTCGGGGAACCGGCGCACGCCGTCCTTGTAGTGAACATCGGGGAAGGGCGCATCGTAGGCCACCGTCTCAGCGTCAGTGAGCACGGGCGTGCGGCTTTGAATCCACTGGCCCACCGGGTTGTCCGGCTGGCTGCGATTGGCCACCCGCCAAGTGGCAAAGCCCGATGTGGGCTCTTCACCATAGGGCATGCTGGTGTTCATCAGGAACAGGCGGGTGAAGCGCATGGCCATCTCTTTGATGAGAGAAAGGCCCAGGATGCCACCCCAGTCTTGGGCCACCAGGCAGACGTTGTGCAAGTTCAGCTGCTCGACAAAGGCCTGTATGGAGCTGCGGTGGAAGTGATAGCGGTACACCGCGTCGTCCACGGGTTTGTCACTGCGGCCAAAGCCGAACAGATCAAAAGCTACCACGCGATGGCCATTGGCTACAAAAACCGGGATCATCTTGCGGTACAGGTAGGACCACGAGGGCGTGCCATGGATGCACAGAAAGGTTACGGCAGCGTCAGCGGCTCCTTCGTCCACGTAGGCATGCGCAGGCCCTCGTAGCCAGGCAGGGTGTCGGTGTATCGCGGCGTGTAGTTCCAGCCGGGCAGGTTGGCAAAACGCTCATCAGGCGTACGCAAGGCCTCAATCGTCTGTGAAGTCCAGTTGTGTAAAGAAGTCTGCAATCCGCAGGTTGGCGGCATCCGGCGCTTCTAGGTGCACAAAATGTCCAGCACCTTCTGCCGTCTCCAGCACGGGGTTCTTGAAGTAATCGGCCAGCCTGTCCATCCATTGCACGCG
>JBILKC010000174.1:0-6122 GCA_044376885.1 Hylemonella sp.
CTTGAACTCCGGACGATCCTGGGGCACGCCGTTTGCACTTTCCCAGACACCGGAAGAGTGACCGGCTCCGACCGAGCCGAAAAATTCTTTCATTTCATCAAAGCGATGCTTGTTGCCGATGGCGTTGTTGATGACCGTTGCCAGAGAACCCGCACCACCGGGGCCCATCAGGGGCCGCGCAGAGATCAGGTTGGTGAAATACAGGGAAGGAATGGTGAGTTCTTTGGCTGCCTGAACAATGGGCGTGGTGCCTATGGCCAGATCGGGTTTGAACTCATGCATGGCCGCCAAATCCTGCTCAAGCGAGGCGCGGAACTGAACCATCACGCCTTTGCTTTCAAGCCACTGCAGATCGGCCTCATTCCAGGCAGTGCGGGGGCAGGCGCTGCCCACGTATCGCAGGTCTGCGCCGCTTTCAATGAGCAAACGACCTACCAGAAGTTCGGAGCCTTCATAGCCGCTCAGCGTGATACGACCCTTGATCGGCATCTTGCTCAGCGCGCCCCGTATAGCCGGCAAAAATTTGTTTTTGGCTGCGTCAATGCAGGCCTGTCCGACATTGGTGGCAGTTCCAATGGCTTGCAGCCAGGCTTCAGTACCTTCATAACCCACAGGCGCTGAACCCACCAGGGTCCGTCCGGCCGCTTCAAATTCACGAACGCTGGCGGTGTAGAAAGGATGAATGGCTGCAACCGCAGCGCAGTCGAGCGCGGCATACAGCTCGCGCCATTCACGTGTGGGCACCACAGGTCCTGCCGCCAAACCCATGGGCTCAAGCATCATGCCGATGATGACGGGGTCAGCCGGGAACACTTCACCCAGAATGGTGATGGTGGGCTTGTCAGACTTGCCAGCCCGTGGGGCTTGCACCGGGCCGGCTTCGGCTTCGCTACGCGCATATTTCAGCATGGCAGCTGCCAAGACGTCTTTGGCTTCGGCATGGGTGGGAACACCAAAACCGGGCACGTCAATACCGATGATGCGAACGCCGTTGATTTCCTTGGGCAGAATTTGCAAGGGCACACCACTGGCCGTGGGTACACACAAATTGATGATCACAATCGCGTCGTACAGGGCCGGATCGGCTTGCTGGTATACAGATTCTCGAATGTCCTCAAACAGTTTCCCGGTTACCAGGGACTCAGAATTGAAAGGTACGTAGCCCACACTGCGTCGCGCACCATAAAAATGCGAGGTAAAGGTCAAGCCATACACGCAGCAGGCCGAGCCGGACAAGATGGTTGCTGTGCGGCGCATACGCAAACCCACGCGCAGAGAGCCGAACGCCGGGCACATGCTTTGTGGCTGGTCGTGCGGACCGGCCTTGGCATCCACCGGGTAGTCTTTTGCGTACTGATCAAGAACTCCGGATTTCCCTGCAGACTTGGCGGCTGCCAGCATGGCTTGCCCACCCGAGTGACAGCCCATGCCATCGCCCTCCAGTGCCGTCTGGATAGGCTTGTCAGGCATGGGGATGATGGGAATGGTGGCGTTCATGAAAGCGACATTCAGACTTCGTCGTAGACCACTTCAAGCGTTTCCTTGACCAGTTCTTTTTTGCCACACATGTCAAATTGGGTGGCAGGCTCCAGCACCACATCGCGGCCGACTGAAGCGGCAGAGAACAGGCCGAGCAACTCGTCTTGTGTCATAGGTTTTGGGCGCATCGGCAAGGAGGTGCCGACGTTCTCCGCGAGCTCGGCAAACATGGGTCCCCATACTGAATCGGGCCGGCCAATGATTTCGTAGCTGGCGCTTTTGCGGCGTATGTCTTCGTTGGCGGGAATGGTTGAGAGCACGGGAATGCCCACGTGCGTGGCGAAGGCGGCTGCTTCACCGGTTCCGTCATCACGGTTGATCACCATGCCGGCTACGCCAACATTGCCACCGAGTTTGCGGAAATACTCTACCGCCGAGCAAACATTGTTGGCTACATACAGGGATTGCAGGTCATTGCTGGCCACCACAATCACCTTCTGGCACATGTCTCGGGCAATCGGCAGGCCGAAACCACCGCACACCACGTCTCCCAGGAAGTCGAGCAGCACGTAGTCGAAACCCCAGTCGTGAAAGCCGAGTTTTTCCAGCAATTCAAAACCATGGATGATGCCGCGTCCGCCGCAACCACGACCGACTTCGGGACCACCCAGTTCCATGGCGTAAACACCATCGCGCTTGAAGCAGACATCGCCAATGGCAACAGCTTCTCCAGCCAATTTTTTCTTGGAAGAGGTTTCAATGATGGTTGGGCAGGCGCGGCCGCCGAACAGCAGCGAGGTGGTGTCACTTTTGGGGTCGCAACCGATGAGCAGGACTTTTTTTCCTTGTTGAGCCATCATGTAGCTCAGGTTGGCCAGTGTGAAGCTCTTGCCAATCCCGCCTTTGCCGTAAATGGCAATGATTTGGGTTTCTTTGGTAGGCTTGTCTGTGGACACAGGGGATGGTTCGACAGCGGCTTCAGCGCGAAGGTCTTTCATCATGATGGTCATGGGCTTTGCCTTGGCTGCTGTGGCAATGACTTTTTCGGCCTCAAGTCCTGGGTTCAAGTTCATGCGGTGTATCTCCAGTCCAAAATCATCTTCAGGCAAGCGGCATCTCCAAATGCCACGTCGTAAGCGGATGCCGCTTTTTCTGCAACTTGATCATGGGTAATCAGCCCGTCAAGTGACAGGCGGCCTTGATGTACCAATTGGGTCACGGCGAGCAGGTCAGCGCGTTTCCAGTCAGAGGCAGCACGAATGTGGGCCTCCCGTTTGAGGGCGGGGCCGGATGTGAAGCGCATGGCCTGCTTGTAAAAGCCCGCCAGAACCAATTCACCACCATGTGCCAACCGGGCAATGGCAATGTCCAGAATGTCAGAGTCGCCACTGACGTCGTAAATCGCCTTGTAATCATGGCGATCGTCGTCATCGGGGTGAACGACGGTGTAACCTTCAGCTCCGCCCTGACGATGAAGAGCGGTTTCCCATACGGCGGGTGCAGGCCCGCCCGCGGCTACGGTCAGACGTGCGAGCAGACGTCCCATAGCACCGTGTCCAATGATCAGATCAGGCGCAGGTGAAGGCTCTCGTTGACCGCCGCCGGCTACAGAGTGGTAAGCGGTAGCAGCCAAAGCGAGTAAGACAGCTTCTTTCCCCGAGGTGTCCTGTAAAACAACCGTGTGGCTTTGGGGCACGACCAGACGCGAAGCGGAACCCCCAAACAAGGAGCGAACACCTTGGAGGCAGTCGGCCCCCGGAACAAACACGCGCGTACCTGCTTTGAGTGTTGTTTTTGCGCCAGCACGGACCACTCGGCCCACGGTTTCGTAACCGGGTACCAGGGGATATCCCATACCCGGAAAAGCAGGCATGCTGCCATCCCAGAGCTGGCGCTCGGTATCGGCACTGATACCACTGAATTCGACCTGAATCTCCACGTCGGTATCGCCCAGATCAGTCAGGGCCAACGACGCAATTGACAGTTTGCGTGGCCCTTGAAATACAACTGCTTGTGCTTGCATGGTGTCAGTTTAACTTGACGTTTAAATGTGTCAACTTGAATTTACGTATATTCTGTGTGCCTAGGGTAAATACCTAGATTTACGTCCAACCAGAATTCGGGTTTGCAAAGGCATGGGGTTGGGGACAAGCTCAATATGCGTAAAACCGGCTTCATCCATCATGTCCATGAGCTCTTTGGGCGTACGCAGCCGCCCGGACCCCATGGCCAGCAGGTAGAAATGAAAGTAGGCATCTCCCAAGGGGGTTTCGCCAGCGGGCGTGGCCATGGGCTCAGTCAGCAAAAAGGTGCCGCCAACCGGCAAAGCCTCGAAGATGGAACGCAAAATCGTCCTCACATGGTCATCCGGGTGGTCATGCGCAACCCGCACCAGGGTGATCAGGTCGGCCCCCATGGGCAGAGGGTCTTTAAGAAAGTCGCCACCACAGGCTTCAATGCGCTCGCTCAGACCTTGCGTCTGGAAGTTTCTGCGGGCCAGATCAGCTACCTGTGGCAGGTCAAAAAGGCGCAGTTTGAGCTCAGGGCTGTGCCTGGCGACTTTGCTTACAAAAGTGCCTTGACCACCGCCGACATCCATCATCAAGCGGTGTTGGCCAAAGGGGTAAATAGCGAGCACTTCATCCACCACAAAAGGCTGGGAGGAAGACATCAGGTCAGAGTAGCGCGATACCATTTCAGGCTGCCACTGGCGGCTTGTCTGCGCCGCTGTCGGGTTCTCAGCGTTGTTGCCGGCGGCGTAGGGCCAGTACTCGGCCATCTGGTTTTTTGGCAGCTGGTCTTTGAGCAACGCAATGGGGTCTTGCATGTCTTGGTACAGCACTGCATGGTGTTCGATCATGGCGCGTATGCCTGCATGGCCGGCAACAGGTGCCCCAAGCGGGCCTAGCCCATACTTGCCTTCACTTCTTTGCTCTAATAAACGTAGCGCTTTGGCAGATTCAAGCAGCCGTTGCAGGGCCGATGCGGGAATCTGGCATTTCTGCGACAACTCATCCAGGGAGCGGGGTGATTGAGCCACCATCTCGAAGATACGCAAACGCACGCAGGCCAGCAGTACCTGTGAATACACAAAGCCGGCCATCAGGTCAAAAACCTGATGGGCCCGGCGCTGCACGACCCAGCGTGTCAGTGGGTTTGAGACCGCCCAGCGGTAAACGGTATCGCTGGTCATCAGGCGGTCTATCCAGGCGTCCAGACGCTCACGCCAGGCAAACCGGCTGGGCGTTTGTATCAAGGGCTTGGCAAGATCGAGTGTTCGCATGGTGTTTGGTCTCAGGCAGTCAAGCTGGTGTGTGTCTTGGCGGTATGGCGGTACTTGTCACAGGCCTCGCGCGGCACCAGCCGCTCGGATTCCTGCCTGACCAGGGCGCGCATGGCTTCGCGGCTGGCACATTCCGGGACGGCGTTGACGGCTTCCTGGATCAGGCTCTCAAAGTGGGCAATGGCACCGCCCAGGCCCAGATCAATGGCTGCACTGGGCCTTCCCAATGCAATGTCCTGGCCCACGGGCTTGCCCAGCAAGTGAGGGTCTGCCATCACATCACGAATGTCATCGGCAACCTGGTAGGCCTCGCCCAGCCAGTCACCCAAGGCCCGCCATTGCACAGGGTTTGTGCCTGAAGCCTGCGCTCCGCTTGCTGTGGCTGCTACAAAAAGTGCACCAGTCTTGGCGCGCTGGTAGTCGGCCAGGCAGACCTTGGACTCACTTTCCCAGGCCTGTCCAGCCACAATGCCCAAAGGCATGCCTACACCTTGTGCAATGGTTCCCAGCAGACACGGTAGCCGTTCAGGGTGCTTCATGCCGGCTTGCGCCACGGTTTGAAAGGCCAGAACAATCAGCGCGTCACCGGCCAACACAGCCAGGTTTTCGCCAAAGGCTTTGTGAACCGAGGGCTGTCCGCGACGCATCTGGGCATTGTCAAAACAGGGGAGATCGTCATGGACCAGAGATGCGCAATGCAGCAGCTCAATTGAAATCGCCGCAGCCATGGCCAGCTTGGGGTCGTCCATGCCACAGGCCTGGGCCACCGCCAGAGCAAGCTGGGGGCGTATACGCGCACCCCCTGGGAATACTGCATGCCGGATGGCTGCGGCCAGTCTGGGCGGGTAACCCGGGGCTTCACCCGACGCAATTGCCGCTTCAAGGGCCAGTTCGATCTTTTTTATGGCGTTCATCGGGCTAGTCTCCTCGCGTTAAGGTCGTGAATTGAGAGATACATACCGGTGTCATTTAAAGTTGACACAATGGAGTGTAATCCAATATAGACACTTCGGCGGCGGGCGTCAAGCCCAAATAAACCTCAGCAGGCTGGTCAGGCGCTCTGGTAGCTGTCCCGCAGCAGCTTGGCGACCAACGGGGGGTCTTCTTCATGGGCCAAATGGCCCAGATCTGGCAGGTTCACGATCGGCCTTCTGGCTGTGCTGCTCAGCACTTGCGCAACGCGCCGGGCATGTTGCGGTGGCACGGTACGGTCGTTTTCACCCACCACCAGCAACAAGGGCACGGTCAGACCGGGCAGGTCATGGGCCAGTGTCTCCAGATCCCAATGGGCCATCATGCCCAGGGCACCGGCTGCGTGAGCTGGGCTGCGCACAAGGCGGCTGTAAAGCGCCATGCCGCG
>JBILKC010000175.1:0-6120 GCA_044376885.1 Hylemonella sp.
AACCGCCAGCAACACAGCACCGAAAACGGCCAGGAAAAGGCTGAGTGTGAGGGTGCCGATGTACATGCGCTTGAGTCCTTCACGGGCCAGGGCACGTTCCTGGTACTCGCGGTTCACTTCGGTCACCGCAAGTGCGTTGGCCACCAGGCTTGGGGGCAGTACCAGGCTGATCATTAAAAACCGGGCATCCGAAAAATCGCCCAGTCTGGCATTGGAGACCAATGCCAGCGCCTTGACTTTGGCCAGGGGGCTGTTGGCGGTTGAGACTTCATCCAGACCTTCGATCCAGGTCACCACACGCTGACTGCGTGCGCTCCTGAACTGCTGTGCATTGGGCCGCTCAGGGATCAACTGAAACCGGGACTCACCAACACTGGCAATGAGTTGTCCATTGGCACGCCACAACAAGGCGTCTTGCCCCCCTGTTTGTTCCCGCGCACGCTCTAACGCCAGGCCTGCGCTGGTGTCTGAGGTTTCCTGAAGCTGCTGGGCTGCAGCGAGAGATTTGTTGGCCAAGTCTGAGGACAGCGCGTCCAAGGTGGACCGCCCCAAATTGAGTCCGGCCTCAAGTGCGCCCTCAACTTTCACATCAAACCAACTTTCGATAGAGCGTGACACAAACTGATAGGACACCACATAGATCAACATGCCCGGCGCAAAACCGGCCAGCGCAAAAACCGCCGCGAGCTTGAGCAGCAAGCGGCTTCCGAAGCGACCGCGGCGCATGCGGCTGACCAGGCGCAACGCGATCCAGCCTATGCCGACCATGAGCAACAAGGCCACCACCACATTGAGCGCAAAAAGACGGGCGTAGTTACGCTCGTACATTTCACGATTGTTGGTGGCTTGCGTCAGCAGGAAAAGCAGTACCAGGCCCATAGCCACCATGACGGCAAGCCCGGCACCCACTGCCCAGCGCATTGGGTGCGGGTTGCGATAACCGGGTCCGGCGCTGGCTTGCAAGTCCGGGGTGTCTGCGCTCACTTCAGACTTCCAGCTTGCAAGCGATGGTTAACCTGGACGGCAATGGTCCAATCATCCTGACCCAGTACACCAATTTGCAGGGGTCGCGGTAACTGGGAGACGTCCAGCCGGAAACGAAATTCAACACGATGCCGTGCGCTTGCATCCAGGTCGGACACCCATCCAATCTGCCAGGCAGAAATGCGCCGCACCGCGGCCAGGGCATCATCCAGGCTGTCAAAAACCTGATTCAAGGCAAGCCCGGGACCGTTCGAGGCAATTAAACCTGATGAGAAGCCGAGTCTCCAGCGCCGTGTCAGGGGTTGATAAACCAGGCGCATGTGCCGCTGGACACTCAGCACTTTCTTGTCTGTCCAGTACCAGCGGTCCTGAAAAACATCGGCCTCTGCAATGAAGAATACCGGCATGCCCCTGAGCAAGGCGTCTTCGACGGTGGGCGGCAAATCAAACTTAAGGGATGCGGACAGTTCAATCGCGTCTGCCGCGCGCTCAACCCGGAACTGGGTCACTTCAACGACTGGTATTTCAGCTCGGGCCAGTGATGGCATTAGAAAAATTACCCATGCAAAGAGGAGCATGGCCCGTTCAGGCCAGGTCTTTTTCCAGTAGTGCGTAGTAAAAACCGTCATTGTCACCATGGCTATTGTGCTGGACAGTGCGGTTTTCCTCACCAAAATAAGGCATTAAATGTCCCGGGGAAGGGAGCAAACGTGCTTCGGTGTTGTTTGCAAGAAACGTTTGAATCTGCTCCTCGCCTTCGGCCTTAAAAACCGAACAGGTGCAGTAAAGCAGTCGGCCTTTGGGCTTGACCAGTGGCCAGAGGGCCTTGAGCAGTTTGGACTGAATGGCGACCAACTGCTCCACATCGCTTTGCCTGCGTAGCCAGCGCACATCCGGGTGACGCCGAACGATGCCCGATGCCGTGCATGGCGCATCGAGCAAAATGGCATCGAATAAATCACCATCCCACCAGCTTGCAGGCAGGCTGGCGTCAGCATGGATCACGGTGGCGCTTAATCCAAGACGGCTTAAGGTTGAATCAATGCGCTGACAACGTTGGGCATCAATTTCCAGCGCTGTCACGCTGGCATCGGATATTTCCAGCAAGTGGGCTGTTTTACCGCCCGGCGCAGCACATGCATCCAGCACCCGCAGCTTGGGTCTGCCCTGCAGACCGGTAAGTAACAAAGGGGCGGCCAATTGTGCAGCGCCATCCTGCACGGACACCTCACCCGCCAAAAAACCGGGAACCGACTGAACGGCCAGCGGCTTGTCTAAAACAACACCGAAGTCACCCGCCGCCCTACCCTGGATACCGCTTTTTTCCAGGGTTTGCAGGTATTTTTCCTGATTGCAATGCCTGGCGTTGACACGCAGTGTCATCGGGGGTTGCCGGTTGTTGGCAGCCAGGATTTCTTGCCAACAGTCGGGGCGGTCTTTTTGCAGCCGCTCAATCCACCAGATCGGATGATTCCACTGCGCTTCAGGTAACTTGGCGGTCAGCAGAACCAATGCATCCTGCTCGCGCAGGAATCGCCTCAGACAGCCATTGATAAAGCCGGCTTGCGGCCTGAGTTTAGAGCTTCTTTTGGCCGCTTCGACGGCTTGGTTGACGAGAGTGAATGGCTCATAAGGCGCTTCGGCTTTGTTCCAGGCCAATGCCAGCGCCGTACAAAGCAGAGAATCTGCTAACGCAGGCGGACGCCGTGGCGCCAACAGCTTACGCAATGCGTCAGCGCGCCCGAGTGACCTGAGCACCGCAAAAAGTAGCGCTTGTACGCCTGGCCTCAATAGAGGCTCGACGCCTTCAAGCGCCGCCGTGGCAGATACACCTTTACGGACTTCACCAAGAATCTGTGCCGTAACCTGGAGCTGGGACCAAAGTGGAATTTTTTCGTTGGGGTTCATCCGTATCAGATAAAAAACGCCCCAAACCCGTCAAGCAGGTTTGGGGCGCTGATCAGCAGGAAGAGAGGATTACTCGCTGACCACGTCGGCATTGACGCCAGCTTGCGCATCACCCGCAAGTTCTGCGGCCTCCGCATCAGCAATCGCACGCCGCTCGGCATCGTCCATGTTTTCACGAATCTTGCGTGCTTCGTGATAGGCCATGCCGGTACCTGCAGGAATCAGGCGACCGACGATGACGTTTTCCTTCAAGCCGCGCAACTCGTCGCGCTTGCCCATGATGGCAGCTTCTGTGAGCACCCGGGTGGTTTCCTGGAAGGAAGCCGCGCTGATGAAACTGTCTGTAGACAAAGACGCCTTGGTGATACCCAGCAGCAGATTGGTGAAAGAGACCGGTATCTTGCCTTGAGCACGAAGTGCATCGTTGGTATTAAGCATTTCGGAGCGCTCGACCTGTTCGCCAGCGATGTAACTGGAGTCTCCGGTGTTCTCAACCACCACCCGGCGCAACATCTGGCGCACGATGACTTCAATGTGCTTGTCATTGATTTTCACGCCTTGCAAACGGTACACGTCTTGCACTTCGTCCACGATGTAGCGTGCCAGCTCTTCAGAGCCAAGCAGGCGCAAGATGTCCTGTGGATCGGCCGGGCCATCCACCACACTCTCGCCTTTGTTCACCACTTGACCTTCGTGAACCAGAATGTTTTTCTCTTTCGGCACGAGGTCTTCCCAGACTTTTCCTTCAGGATCCGTGATTTGCATACGGATCTTGCCTTTGGTCTCCTTGCCAAAGGACACCGTACCGGTCATTTCAGCCAAAACACCCTTGTCTTTGGGTGAACGTGCTTCGAAAAGCTCGGCAACGCGCGGCAAACCACCGGTAATGTCACGCGTTTTCTGGCCTTCGACTGGAATACGGGCAAGCACTTCGCCAGGGCCCACGTCCTGTCCGTCACGCACCTGAACCAGAGAGCCAACCTGAAAACCGATGGTCACAGAGTGATCTGTACCCGGAATCTTGACCTCATTGCCGGACGCGTCAATGAGTTTGACCTGAGGGCGCACCACCTTGGTTGAGCCGCGACGCTTGGGATCGATCACCACCAGCGTGGACAGGCCCGTGACCTCGTCCACCTGTTTGGCAACGGTTAACCCTTCCTCAACATTCTCAAACTGTGCCTTTCCGGCAAACTCGGTAATGATGGGTCGGGTCAAAGGATCCCAGTTAGCCAGTATGGCTCCGGCCTTGACAACCTGGTCAGCCTTGACGGTCAAAATGGCACCATAGGGAACTTTGTGACGCTCACGCTCACGTCCATGCTCGTCATGAATGACGATTTCGCCAGAGCGCGCAATCACTACCAGCTCTTTTTTGCTGTTGGTCACATAGCGCATGGTTGCGTTAAAGCCTATCGAGCCGTTGGACTTGGCCTCAACACTGGAGGCAATAGCAGCCCGTGAAGCCGCTCCACCAATGTGGAAGGTACGCATGGTGAGCTGGGTGCCTGGTTCTCCAATGGACTGTGCGGCAATAACGCCGACGGCCTCGCCCAGATTGACCAGACCACCACGGCCCAGGTCACGTCCGTAGCACTTGGCACACAAGCCGAAGCGGGTAGCACAAGTCAAGGCGGTTCGAACCTTGACTTCATCGATGCCTACGGCTTCGAGTTCGTCGAGTGCGTCTTCATCCAGCATATCGCCGGCACTGGCAAGAACGGCCTGGCTTTCAGGCTGAATCACGTCTTCTGCCAGGGTGCGTCCAAGAATACGGTCACGCAGTGACTCTATGACTTCGCCGCCTTCAACGATGGCGCGCATCAAAGAGCCCTCTGAGGTTCCGCAGTCGAGCTCGGTCACCACCAGATCCTGTGTCACATCAACCAGACGACGTGTCAGATAGCCTGAGTTGGCGGTTTTAAGCGCGGTATCAGCCAGGCCTTTACGTGCACCGTGCGTTGAAATGAAGTACTGCAACACATTGAGACCTTCACGGAAGTTGGCCGTGATGGGGGTTTCAATAATTGAACCATCTGGCTTGGCCATCAGGCCACGCATACCAGCGAGCTGACGGATCTGCGCGGCAGAGCCGCGCGCACCTGAGTCGGCCATCATGTAGATGGAGTTGAAGGACTCCTGGTCAACGGTTTTTCCATGGCGGTCAATGGTTTTCTGCAGACGCAACTGATCCATCATCACCTTGGAAATTTTGTCGCCGGCCTTGCCCCAGATATCAACGACCTTGTTGTAGCGCTCGCCGGAAGTCACCAAACCCGAGACGTACTGTTGCTCGATGTCCTTAACTTCTTTTTCAGCACTTTCAATAATGGCCGGTTTTTCAACCGGCACAAGCATGTCATCGATACAGATGGAAATGCCTGACTTGGTCGCCAGACGGAAGCCGTTTTGCAGCAACTTGTCGGCAAACACCACCGTCTCTTTGAGTCCGCATTTACGGAAAGACACATTGATGAGCTTGGAAATTTCTTTCTTCTTCAATGCCTTGTTAATGTTCGAGAAGGGCAAGCCCTTAGGCAGAATTTCACTGAGCAAAGCACGCCCGGCGGTGGTTTCCACCAGCGAGGTTGAAGCAGTAAATTCACCAGTTTCCTTGTCCTTGGTGTACTCGGTCAAGCGGACGTTGATCTTTGCAGTCAGGTCAACCTCACCCGCATCCAGAGCACGCTGAACTTCGGAAGTGTCAGCAAAAATCAGTCCTTCTCCCTTGGCATTGATTCGCTCCCGGGTTGTGTAGTACAGGCCCAGGACAACGTCTTGAGAGGGAACAATTGACGGCTCGCCGTTAGCCGGGAAAAGCACATTGTTGGAAGCCAGCATCAACACGCGGGCTTCCATTTGCGCTTCAACCGACAGGGGCACGTGAACAGCCATCTGGTCTCCGTCAAAGTCCGCATTGAAGGCAGCGCAGACGAGCGGGTGCAATTGAATCGCTTTACCTTCAATCAGGATAGGCTCAAATGCCTGGATACCCAAACGGTGCAGCGTTGGCGCACGGTTGAGCATGACGGGGTGCTCTTTGATGACCTCTTCCAGAATGTCCCACACCACTGGAGTGCCTGATTCAACTTCCTTCTTGGCCGCTTTGATGGTGGTTGCAATGCCCATGGTCTCCAGCTTGGCAAAGATGAAGGGCTTGAAGAGCTCAAGCGCCATCAATTTGGGCAAACCGCACTGGTGCAACTTAAGGGTTGGGCCCACGGTAAT
>JBILKC010000016.1:0-19337 GCA_044376885.1 Hylemonella sp.
TATTTCCGATTTATCTGATTACCGGCCAAAGCTCCCTCTGCGGGTATTCTCTTCAGAAGGTGTGCTGATTGGCGAATTTGGTGAAGAGCGGCGCAATTTGACGCCGATCAAAGACATTCCCAAAGTCATGACCGATGCGGTCCTTGCCATTGAAGATGCCCGCTTCTACCAACACGGGGGGGTGGATTATCTGGGTGTTATCCGCGCTGGACTGGCCAATGTAGGGCGTGCAAAAAGCCAGGGGGCTTCAACCATCACCATGCAGGTGGCTCGCAATGTCTACCTCTCGACAGAAAAAACCTTCACCCGGAAAATTTATGAAATTCTGCTGACATTCAAGCTTGAACACATGCTGACCAAGGACCAGATTCTTGAGATCTACATGAATCAGATCTTTCTGGGTAACCGGGCGTACGGCTTTGCAGCTGCGGCGGAGACCTACTTTGGCAAGCCCCTGAAAGACATCACGGTCGCAGAAGCCGCCATGTTAGCCGGACTGCCCAAGGCCCCTTCAGCCTACAACCCGATCAGCAACCCCAAACGTGCCCGCTCCAGACAGCTCTACATCATTGACCGCATGCTGGATAACGATTTCATCAGCGCCTCGCAGGCCGAACGCGCCAAGAAAGAAGAGATCAAGATCAAATCGGGGCCAGACAATAGCCGTATCCATGCTGAGTATGTGGCTGAGACCGTGCGTCAGCTGGTTTTTGCGCAATACGGTGATGAAACTTACACGCGGGGACTGGACGTGTACACCACTTTGCGCGCAGCCGACCAGGACGCAGCTTATAAAGCCCTGCGACGCGGCATCATGGACTTTGAGCGCAGGCAGATTTATCGGGGTCCCGAGAAATTTGTTGATTTGCCTACCCGCGCGCAAGATCTTGAAGACGCCATCGACGATGCGCTGGATGACAAACCGGATAACGGTGATCTGGTGGCCGCCGTGGTTCTGGAGGCTGACCCCAAAAGAATATTAGCCGTCAAGCAAAACGGGGAGACGCTGGAAATAACTGGCGAAGGCTTGCGCCCGGCCCAATCCGGTCTGTCTTCCAAAGCTGCGCCCAATATCAAGATCCGTCGAGGCGCTGTAATCCGGGTCGTGCGTACCAAGGACGCCTGGGAAATCACGCAATTGCCGGAGGTTGAGGGAGCATTTGTCGCACTCGATCCCCGTGATGGCTCCATCCGGGCGCTGGTCGGCGGCTTTGACTTTGTCAAGAACAAGTTCAACCATGTCACGCAAGCCTGGCGTCAACCCGGGTCGAGTTTCAAACCTTTTATCTATTCAGCAGCCCTGGAAAAAGGGTTTACCCCAACAACCATCGTCAACGACTCTCCGCTGTTTTTTGATTCCGGCGTCACCGGCGGTCAGCCCTGGGAACCCAAAAACTATGACGGCACCTTTGAAGGTCCGATGACTTTGCGCAAGGGCCTGGCAAAATCGAAAAACATGATTTCAATTCGTGTGCTCAATTCGGTCGGCACGCAAAACGCTCAGGACTGGATTACCCGGTTTGGTTTTGAAGCCGATAAACACCCCCCTTACCTCACCATGGCGCTCGGTGCGGGATCTGTCACGGTGATGCAAATGGCCACCGCCTACTCTGTCTTTGCCAACGGCGGCTACCGGGTCAACCCCTGGCTCATCAGAAAGGTGACCGAGCAAAAAGGCAAAACCCTGATTGAAACCAGTCCGCCGGTCTTGGAAGATTCCATGCGCGCCATTGATGCCCGTAATGCTTTTCTGATGAGCAGCCTGTTGCAGGAGGTTACCCGTTCTGGCACCGCCGCACGCGCGCAGGCCACGCTTAAGCGGACCGACCTGTATGGCAAAACAGGAACTACCAATGACTCCATGGATGCCTGGTTCGCTGGTTATCAGCCTACATTGACCGCTGTGACCTGGATAGGCTACGACACACCCCGCAAATTGGGCGACCGTGAAACTGGCGGGGGCTTGAGCCTGCCGGTCTGGATCAGTTTCATGGAGCACGCGCTAAAGGGATTGCCCGTGGCCGAATATGCAGTTCCCGAGGGCGTGGTCAATATCGGTGGCGAATGGTTTTACGACGAATTCGCACGGGGCGGTGGGGTTAGCAGCTTGGGGCTTGACGCCAAAGGCGGATCCGGCAATAACGTGTCCCAACCCCTGCCGGCAGGAGATGAAAAGAAAAAAATACTTGATCTTTTCAGAAACTAATCAAGGCGAAAAGGTCAAGGCGACACCGGACTGTTCGCTGGCATAGCGGGACAGATTAGAGAAAAACTCCCCCTGACCCTTTGTATCGCTCCACTTATTGCTACTATATTTATAGTGATAACCACCTGATCGAGTGGCCATCCAGACCTCATGCAGGGGCTTTTGCAAATTGATAATGATCTGACTCTGATTTGCAAAAACCAGGGTGACCATGCCGCCAACCCGCTGATTGTCGATGTCAGTGTCACCGGCATCGTTGATGCGGTCGCAGGACACTTCAACCGCTTTGAGCAGGGTTTCTGCGAGATCCATGAATTCGGTGTCGGTCATTACAATTTGTGAATGTTGTTAAAGAACCAAATTTTAGTCAGGCGGCTAAGCCTTGAGGGTATCAGGGTGAGCTTGGGGGTAGCCTTTGTGCTTGGCCTGAGCGGCTGCGGACAACCCGGTGTGTTGTATTTACCAACCGATCCTGCGGCGACCAAGGGGGCAACGCGTCCTGCTTCACCAAACCAGCCGGTGCCTACCCAGGCAACGCCAAACCCTGTTGACAAGGTCAAGCCATGAATCTGCACAACTTGCCCGGCCAGCCTGAGGTGGCCTATCGCGGAAATGATTTGTATCTTGAAAACGCACGCCTGAGCGATTTGGCCGCTCAGTATGGAACACCTTTGTTTGTCTATTCCAAGGCCCACATGCTGTCCGCGCTCAAGGCTTATCAAAGGGGCTTTGCCGGGCGACAGGTACAGATCTGCTACGCCATGAAAGCCAACCCGTCCTTGGGTATCCTGCAGGTCTTTGCCCAGGCTGGCTGCGGATTTGACATTGTTTCAGGCGGAGAACTTGATCGTGTGTTGGCTGCAGGCGGGCAAGCACACAAGGTCATCTTCTCAGGTGTCGGCAAGACTCCGGCCGAAATGGGCAAGGCGTTGCAGGCCGGTATCGCTTGCTTTAATGTGGAAAGTGAAGCGGAGCTTGATGTACTTAACCAAGTAGCGCTCTCGACAGGCGTCACAGCCCCTGTGAGCATTCGCGTCAATCCGAACGTGGATCCCAAAACACACCCCTATATCTCCACCGGACTTAAAGGTAATAAATTCGGCGTTGCCCACGAACGCACCCTGGCCACTTACCAACGTGCGGCCAGTCTGGCAGGTCTGCGTGTAGTGGGGATTGACTGCCACATTGGCTCTCAGATCACTCAGGAGGAACCTTATCTGGACGCTATGGCACGGGTGCTGGATCTGGTGCAGGCGGTTGAGGCCGCTGGCATTCCCATTGACCACATCGATTTTGGCGGCGGCCTGGGGATTAACTACAACGACGATGAACCCCCGGCTGCCGATGCACTTTGGGTCAAGTTGCTGGGCCTGCTGGATGCGCGGGGCTACGGCGGGCGACAGTTGATGATCGAACCTGGACGCTCCTTGGTAGGCAATGCAGGCGTTTGCCTGACCGAGGTGCTTTACCTCAAGCCGGGAGAGCAGAAAAATTTCTGCATTGTGGATGCCGCAATGAATGACCTGCCCCGTCCAGCCATGTACCAGGCTTTCCATCAGATCGCACCCCTGACACAGCGCGAGAACCCACCGAGCATCTGGGACGTGGTGGGACCGGTGTGTGAGAGTGGCGACTGGCTGGGTCAGGACAGGGCGCTGAGCCTCGAACCCGGCGACTTGCTGGCCGTTCTGTCTGCCGGTGCCTATTGCATGAGCATGGCCAGCAACTACAACACGCGAGGTCGTGCGGCTGAAATCCTGGTCAGCGGCAACACAAGTCACCTGATCCGGGATCGGGAGAGCCCCCAAGACCAAATGCGGGGTGAACACCTGGTCAAGAGCGATTAAGGGTTAAGCCGGTTTCTTCTTCCGATACCGATGCACAAGCCGCCAGCCGAGCAAGGTCAACAGAATGACGGCGTAGACACCAACTTCAAGAAAATTGTTTTTGCCCGCGCGCATCCAGAAAAAATGAAGAATGGCCAGCACAGCCACGACATACACCCCGCGGTGCAACAACTGCCAGCGTTTTGCGCCCAATAGACGGATGGCACGGTTAAATGAGGTCGCCGCCAGCAGACTCAGGATAAGCAGGGCTGTGAAACCCACCAAAATAAAAGGGCGCTTGGGAATATCGCTGGCAATGTCGCCAACATCCAGCCCCATATCGAGCCAGCTGTAACACAGCAAGTGCAGGCAAGCATAAAAAAACACAAACAGCCCCAGCATGCGTCGCAAGCGGGCAAGCGCATTCCATCCCGTGATCACCCGCAAGGGCGTAACCGCCAGTACAACGCACAAGCACCGAAGCGTCCAATCCCCGGTCGAGCGAATCAGAGCCTCAGCAGGGTTAGCCCCCAGCAGATCATTGATGGCCGCAAAAACCAGCCACCCTACAGGCAACAGCGCCAGGGCAAACAGGAGTGGTTTGGCTGCAGGCAGCAGCAGCTTGTTCAATAGAATTTCTTCAAATCCATGCCGGCATACAGCTGCCCAACCTGGGCCTCATAGCCGTTGAACATCAGCGTCTTGCGCTTCTTAGCAAACAGGCCGTCTTCACCAATGCGGCGTTCGCTGGCCTGGCTCCAGCGCGGGTGATCGACGGCTGGATTCACATTGGAAAAGAAACCATATTCATTGGGTGCTGCCTTGTTCCAGGCGGTTGCCGGCTGACGGTCCGTGAAGCGGATTTTGACCAGGCTCTTGCCACTCTTGAAGCCATATTTCCAGGGCACCACCAGCCGGACAGGTGCGCCATTCTGATTGGGCAGAACCTCGCCGTACATGCCGAAGGTCAGCAGCGTCAGTGGATGCATGGCTTCGTCCATGCGCAGCGCCTCGACATAGGGCCAGCTCAGCACACGCGAGCCCACAAAAGGCATGGTCTTGCGGTCTGCCTGAGTCACGAACTCGACGTACTTTGCACTGCCCAGCGGCTCGACTTTTTTGATCAACTCGGCCATGGAATAACCCACCCAGGGAATCACCATCGACCAGCCTTCGACACAGCGCATACGGTAAATGCGCTCTTCCATGGCGCTGAGCTTGACCAGGTCTTCAAGTGTGTAGGTGGCTGGCCTCTTGACCAAACCCTCGATCTCAACGGTCCATGGTTTGGTTACCAGGGTATGGGCGTTACGAGCCGGATCTGCCTTGTCAGTACCGAACTCGTAAAAATTGTTGTACGTGCTGGCATCCTGATACGAGGTGAGTTTTTCCATCGTGACCGCGCCGCTCACGGATGACTTTGCGCCAGGCAAGGGTTGCAGCTTTCCAGGAGCGGGGGTGGCGTCCTGAGCCCAGGCTTCGCGTCCGGCCCAAGAGGCCAAGGCTGCGCCTGCCGCGCCGGTGGCCATCCACTTGATGAGCTCCCGGCGCGACCGGTAGGTGGCTTCAGACGTGAGCTCGCTGGAGCGTGGGTGGTTAAAGCCGTCGTGACCGGTTTTGATTAGCATGCTGATCCTTGTTGACGTTTAGTCGGCAGTTACCTTGAATTCTTACAAAAATAAGGGCAGGACCTCATGAAGGACCTGCCCGAAAAATTCTGCGCATTCAAACGCGTGGATCAATGCCTGCCAACCCTGGCGGCAGACTGGCTAAAAATCAGCGCAGCCCGGCAACGTAATCAGATACCGCCTTGATTTCCCGGTCATTGAGCTTGGCCGCAACCTGGTTCATCTGCAGGCTGTTTTTACGGGTTCCGTCTCGAAAGCTCATCATCTGCGTCATCACGTAGTCGCCGTGCTGACCACTCAGACGCGGGTACTGCGCCGGTATTCCAGCCCCATTCGGGCTGTGGCAACCCGCACAGGCGGCAATCTGCCGGTCTGCAATGCCACCCCGGTAAATCCGTTCGCCCAATGCCACCAGCTCTTTGTCTTTGGCAAAGCCGGGCTTGGCTTTTTGAGAGGCCAGCCAGAATGACACGTTTCTCATGTCAGTATCACTCATCGTTGAGGCAAATCCCATCATGATCGCATTAGCCCGTTTGCCGGACTTGAACTCCTGCAACTGCTTGATCAAATACTCGGGGTGCTGGGCAGCCAGCTTGGGGTTGGCCGGAATCAGGGAGTTGCCATCAGCGCCGTGGCAGGCTGCACAAACCGCCGAATATGTGGCCTCACCCTTGACCAGATCAGGTTTGACAACCTCGGTCTTGGCTTCTTGAGAAGCATGAGAAAAAGCTGGGGCCAGCAGGGCGGCGGCCATCAACATTTGAGCAAGCAATTTCGTGGTCATGGGAATGATTGTTAGTGCGAAACCAACTGATTCTACAATGCCCCCATGGGCTTAGCCCCGTTCACACACATGACCACACCCGCAAAACCATCCCCCCGAACTGCCGCAAAAGTAAGGCCGATCTCCGGGCCAAAGCCGGTCGCCAGCCCTGCCATGGGGTGGCTGCATACGGCTAAATTCCTCACAACAGCCCCAGAGTTGCATTTTCTGCCGGTACTGCAGCTGCCTGAAATTGCATTTGTCGGGCGTTCCAACGCCGGCAAATCAACGTGCATCAACACGCTGACCCAGCAAAAGCAACTGGCTTTTGCCTCAAAAAAGCCCGGCCGCACCCAGCATATCAACCTGTTCACGCTGGGCAAACAAGGTATCAACGACGCCGTGCTGACTGATTTACCGGGTTACGGCTACGCGGCGGTGCCCAAACAGGACAAGATCCGCTGGCAGCAAGTCATGGCCAACTACCTGATCTCCCGCGAAAACCTCAAGGGTATTGTGCTGATGTGCGATCCGCGCCATGGCTTGACCGATCTGGATGAAATTTTGCTAGAGGTCATTCGCCCCAGGGTCGAGGCCGGATTGAAGTTTCTGGTCATCCTGACCAAGGCAGACAAACTCACCCGGACAGAAGGCGCCAAGGCCCTGTCCATCATGAAGCTGCAGGCCGGCGGCGGGGAGGTTAGGCTATTTTCTGCCACCAAGCGCATCGGCATCGACGCGGTTGCAGACTTGCTGTGGCAATGGGTCCACCCAGAAAAAAGTGTGGCGCCGGCTTAATAAAGATCGGCCTGGCCGCAAGGCCTGTCCTTGAACCGTTTGTGTAGCCAGTAGTACTGCGCCGGCATGGCGTCAATCATGTCTTGCAAGCGCAGATTCATCCGGGCCGCATCGTTTTCAAAGTTGTCGGTCGGATAGTTGTCCCAGGGTGCCAGGACCTCAATTTCGTAGCCCTGCAGCGTCATCCGGCTTACAACAGGCACCACCTTGGCCCGGCCCAACTTGGCAAATCGCGACAAGGAGGGCACGGTAGCCGCAGACACACCGTAAAAAGGCACAAACACAGACTCATGGGGTCCGAAATTCATGTCTGGGAGCAGATAGAGCAAATCACCTGCCCTCAGTGCGGCTACTACGGGGCGAACGCCTGCAGCGCGTCCGAACAATTGTGTTTTGCCAAACCGGCTGCGCCCCCGCAATATCCACTGATCAACCTCTGCATTGGCCTGCTTGGTGTAAATGGTTGCAAAGGTCCTGGGAATCTGCTGGGTCAGGGCCGTCCATCCCGCATCCAGACCCACAAAGTGAGGAGAAAAAATCACGATGGGCTGTGCCTGCAGGTCGCCTGCTGCCAGCGCATCGACAGCACCCTTTATTTTCAGTCTTCGCAGAAGCACCGATGGCGAGCCATGCCAAAGCCAGCCCCGATCCAGCCAGGCCTGGGCGAAAAAAACAAAAGTCTGCCTGACACGTTGAGAGACTTGCCCGGCAGACAGTTCCGGAAAACACAAGGCCAGGTTAATCCTTGCCACGCGCCGTCTGGAAGGCACCGCCAGATAGAGCGCATAGCCCAGAACCCAGCCTAGGGTGCGTACCCAGGCCAGTGGCAAAACACCCATCAGGTGCATGAAGCGAATTCCCAAATGGCTTGCCAATCGGCTTGCAAGTTGACTCATGCGTCCAAAGCTCCGTCCAGAAGTTGAGCTGGCTGCTTGTAACGTGCATAGCCCCACAGGTACTGCTGGGGGCGTTGTCGGATCAATTCTTCAAGTTGTTGATTGAGCAGGCCCGCCGCCTCCCGGGCATCGGTTGGCAGCTTGGGAACAAGGGGTTGAACATGAACTTTATAGCCTCTACCCCATGACAGACGCTCTCCCCATGCTAGAAAAATAGTAGCATCCGTGGTCTGGGCAAGCCGGGCGGATAACGTCATGGTGTAGGCCTGTTTGCCCCAAAAAGGCGCCCAGACACCCAGGCCCTCTGGGGGAACCTGATCTGGCAACAAGCCGATGGACTGGCCTAAACGCAGCGCCTTGATCATCTGCCGAACACCCCCCAGGTTGGTGGGTGCAGTCTTCAAACCAGGACGGGCACGGGCGCTGCCAATCAATCGACGCAACCAGGGCTGACGGGCCGGCCGGAACAAAACTGTCATGGCTTGCCTGGATCCGAATCTTTTGGCGTAGGCCTGCGCCGTCACCTCGAAACAGCCCAGATGCGGCGTCAAAAAAACAATGCCCCGCCCGCCAGCCAAAGCATCCTCAACGTGGTGTGCCCCGTCCCACTCACACGGCACAGGGGAGCCAAACCATAGCCGTGGCAGCTCCGTCACCAACTGACCGGCCGGCCCGACAGCTCGCCACCATTGATGCCAACCGTAGCCCGCTTGCCGGGCATTGGCAATAAATCGTTGCCGGTACACCCGGGAGAACAAAAAAACACACCAACCCATCGCCCAGCCCAGGCCCTGCATGAGCCACAGGGGCAGTGCGGACAAGGTTCTGAAGAATCGGGTCATGAGTCGGATAAAATAGTCGGGTCGCTGAGTTACAGAACTACTTGCAGGGCGACACGCATCAAACGCTTCACCCCAGGGTGAGTGCATTGTGCCTTGTCAATTTTGACAAATCTGCTAAAGCGTTCGCTGCAAGCCCAAAAGCCCAAGCAACGCGACTTGATCAACTTTTGGAGAACTTTTTATGGCGAACGATTTCCTTTTTACGTCCGAGTCTGTTTCTGAAGGCCACCCCGACAAGGTGGCTGACCAGATTTCTGACGCGATCCTCGACGCGATCTTCAAGCAGGACCCCAAATCCCGCGTGGCCGCTGAAACCCTGACCAACACCGGTCTGGTGGTGCTGGCTGGTGAGATCACCACCAACGCGCATGTGGACTACATCCAGGTGGCGCGCGACACCATCAAACGCATAGGCTACGACAACACCGAGTACGGCATTGACTACAAAGGCTGTGCCGTGCTGGTGGCCTACGACAAGCAAAGCAACGACATCGCTCAGGGCGTGGACCACGCCTCTGACGACCACCTCAACACCGGTGCCGGAGACCAGGGCCTGATGTTCGGCTATGCCTGCAACGAGACCCCCGAGCTCATGCCCGCACCTATTTACTACGCGCACCGTCTGATGGAACGCCAGGCACAACTGCGCAAAGATGGTCGGCTACCGTTTATCCGTCCGGATGCCAAAAGCCAGGTCACCATGCGCTACGTCAACGGTAAGCCGCACAGCATTGACACAGTCGTGCTGTCTACCCAGCACAGCCCCGACCAGAGCGAGACTGCCACCAAAATGAAGGCCTCGTTCAATGAAGCCATCATTGAAGAAATCATCAAGCCGGTACTGCCCAAGGAGTGGCTGAAAGACACGCGCTATCTGGTCAACCCCACCGGTCGTTTCGTCATTGGCGGTCCTCAGGGCGACTGCGGACTGACCGGGCGCAAAATCATTGTGGATACCTACGGTGGCGCCTGCCCCCACGGCGGTGGCGCATTTTCCGGCAAGGACCCGAGCAAGGTTGACCGATCAGCCGCCTATGCCGCCCGCTATGTCGCAAAGAACATCGTTGCAGCCGGCCTGGCCACCCAGTGCCAGATTCAGGTCGCTTACGCCATTGGCGTGGCCAAGCCCATGAATGTGACTGTTTATACCGAAGGCACGGGCGTGATCTCTGACGAAAAAATTGCTGCGCTGGTGCACGAGCACTTTGACCTGCGCCCCAAAGGCATCATTCAGATGCTGGACCTGCTGCGCCCCATCTACGAAAAAACAGCCGCATACGGTCATTTCGGTCGCGAAGAGCCTGAGTTCACGTGGGAACGTACCGACAAGGCGCAAGCGCTGCGGGCAGCGGCAGGGCTCTAGGCCGACAACTTCAGCCACGTCTTCACAGCCAGCGCTGCGAAGACGTGCGCTGAAGGCACAATGCCCTATTTATGAAACTGCAGACACAACGCTTCATTGACCGCTGGGTCGGCCAGATTCTTTGCGCCATCGTGTCTGTCTGGGTGCGCTTGACTGGACTGATAGGCGGAGCCGCACGCACCAGTGCTTCGCCCCGCCACATTCTGGTGATCCTGCTCTCTGAGATGGGCAGCATTGTGTTGGCAGGCCCCATGTTCGCGCAACTGCGGCGTAAATACCCGGGTTCAGCCATACATATCCTGCAACTCAAGAAAAACCAGGAAGTATCCAAACTGCTGCAGCTGACTGAGCCGCAATACATGCACAGCTTGGACGACAGCTCCGGGGTCTCCCTGGTGAGAGATATCTTGAGCGTCAGCCTGGCGATGCGCCGGCTGGGCCTGGAAGCCGTGATCGATTGCGAGTTGTTCTCCCGAATCAGTGCCCTGCTTTCCTTCTCGACCGGTGCGCGCATCCGGGTCGGCTTTACGCCCCATACCCAAGAGGGCTTGTACCGCGGTAGTTTCATCAACCATGCGATTCCCTACAACCCTTACCAGCACATCAGCAAGCAGTTTTTGTCACTGATAGATGCACTCGGCGCCGACCACAGCACACCACGCAACAAGGCTGCAGCCATCCGGGAATTGCCAGCCGATACCGAACTCAGCGTGAATTTCTCTCCACACGAGTTGCAAGCCTACCAGGCCACACTGCTCGCTGATCATGCGGGCGCTTGCGGGCGCAAGCTGGTGCTGCTCTATGCCGGTGGTGGCATCTTGCCCGAGCGGGCGTGGCCAGCGGCTCACTACGCGCGGGTGGCGCAGGGCTTGTGCAAGGCCGGTTTTGCTGTCGGCCTGATCGGTCTCAAAGAGGATGCCCAACTGGCCAAAGACCTGCAGTCCCAGGTCAACAGTCCGGCCTGTCTGGACCTGACCGGCTACACACGAAGCATCCGCGAACTGCTGATGCTGTTTCATGCCGCAGACCTGCTCATCACCAACGATGGTGGTCCCGGCCACTTTGCCACACTCACACCCATTCAAACCATGGTGTTTTTCGGACCTGAAACCGGCCGTCTTTACGGGCCGCTGGGTACACGCAACACGGTGCTTGAATCCGGCATCGCGTGCTCACCCTGCCTGTCCGCCTACAACCACCGGCTGACTTTTTGCGATGGTGACAACCAGTGCCTCAAACGCATTGCACCCGACCCGGTTTTACAGGACGCTCTGGCCTTTTTGCAGACAACGCCCCGGGTGGAGTCCGCATGACGGGCGCATCGCCCTTGCAGCGTGCCGTACTGTGGGTGCTCGGCTGGATTGAACGTTACAGGTACATCAAGTTCGGCATCGTCGGTGCCAGCGGCACCGTCGTCAATTTGACCGTGTTGCATTTTGGCCATGAGTACCTCTTCACTCAACTTGAAGCCACCTACAACAAGCCCTACCTGTCGCTTGCCTTGGCCATTTCGCTCGCCACTATCAACAACTTCACCTGGAACCGGCTCTGGACCTGGTCCGACCGGGTCAAAGCGCTGGAGGCCAACGCGGCCCAGCCGGTCAGTCTGCGCCTGCTGGGTATTGAGTTCAGCCAGTACGTCACCGCATCGGCCTTTGGCAGTACCCTGCAATACGTGTTGACCCTGCTGCTGGCCAACACCATGGACTACCGGCTTGCCAACGTGATCGCCATCATTGCCGCAAGCGTCAGCAACTTTCTGGCCAACGACCGCTGGACCTTCAGGCAACGCAACGGTTCCTGAAAAGCCCAATCAGCCGCTTTCAGCCTCACTTAGCCTCTTGCCCATCACCCAGAAATGCCCGTGATGTTTCCACAAACCCAGACCGACACGCCGCCCTCGAAGTTCATTGTCTGCGCTTTGCTGCTATTGGCGACCTGGGTTTATATCTTTGGACTCGGTGGGCAATATGTGCCTTCCAATGGCGACGAAATGGTCTACGTGCACATTGCCCGCGCCACCGCACAAACCGGCCACTGGCTGCCACTCGCTTCAGAACTTGAAAACACCCGCAACACCAAACCGCCCATGCTGTTCTGGCAAGCCATGGTGGCGGGTAACTGGGGGCAGAACTGGACGATGGCCGCACTTCGTACCCCCAGCCTGATCTACATCCTGCTCACTGCCGGGGCTATTGCCTGGGTGGTCCGTCTGGTCACGCGCAATACAGCAAGCGCCATGCTGGCGGCTTGCGTTTACCTGGCGTTTTTAAGCACCTTTCGCTACGGCCGACCCTACCTGACCAGCGCACCAGAAACTTTCTGGCTCAGCCTGCCGCTATTTGGCTTGCTGATTGCCCAGCTACAAACTCCCCGTGGTTCAAACATCCTGAACGTGCAGGCTCCTACGGGCACCGCGCTCTGGCTCTGGCACACGCTTTGCGGTCTGGCTCTGGGAATCGGCCTGGCTTACAAATCGTTTGCGCTGATCGCACCTGCTGCTGCGGCCTGGTGGCTGGCCCTCATGCTCACCGCCTGGCCACCCAGTTGGCGCTCTGCTTTCGGTACTTCCATGCGCGTAGCCTTCAGCGTGCTGCTGGCTCTGGGCGTTTTTGGCCTGTGGTTTGTGCTGGACCCGGACCCACAAGCCGTGTGGCGGGAGTTTGTTGTGGCGGAGAACGCCGCCAAATTTTCGGATTCACGGGGCTACTGGGCAGAGGCGCTGTCCCTGAGTGGCTCCAGCCTGTGGTCACAGCTACTGTCCTTCGCGGTCAATGCCGGATTCTTGGCCTGTGTGGTCATAGGCGCTGCTGTGTTAGGCCTGCCAAGGCTCTATCGTTTGTGGCGGCAACCAGAGAAGCCCGACTATCTGCTGGTCCTGCTGGCCTGGGTGGGTGTCTGGCTGCTGGTGTTCATGCTGCCCAGTCAGCGCTCTGCACGCTATGTCATCCCGGCCATGCCGGCGATTGCCATCCTGCTGGGCTTGTACTGGCAACGTATCCCCCGGTTCTGGTTTGTCCCAACCTTGCTGCTTTGCGCAGGCGCGCTGGTTTTTCTTGCACGGATTTCATGGGTTGGCTACAGCCTGGATCTATATTCAGCTATGGAAGTTGCAGCAGCCCTGATCTGTGCCAGCGCTGGCATTATTCTTGTTCTGCTCGGGCTGTGGCGTGCCAGTCAAACCCGTCTCTGTGCCCTGGCCTGCACCCTGCTGGTGTACGCCACTTTCAACCTGACCGTTGCCCCGATGGATGGAGCCATCGGCAGCTACCCGGCTGGGACCATTCGCCCCCTGGAGCCGGGCAAAGACCCGATGCGCATTGCCGCGCCCAACGCCTTTAACAGCCAGTTCGAGCGCAACCGATTTGTACTCGAGGGCAATCACCGGTTTGTGCCCTACGAGACAGAAGCCCGGGCCATCGGGCGACTTGCGCCGGGCGCCTCGCTGCCCACGCCAGAACAGGCGCTGCAGAATCTCCTGCGTGATTTTGATGCGGTGATCTGGATTCAGTCATCCCCATCTGAAACACAAGCGCTGTGCCTGCCAGACTGCAAAGTTCTGGGCACACGCTGGCAACTCAAAAGCCGTTATTTAAGCGGCGAGATCAACCGCGACAACCTGTGGAACCCGCAGGAATGGCTATTCAGACGCGAGTGGTTGTTGACGCGAACCACCGCGCCTTGAACCAACCAAACACCCGACGCAGGGCCAACACATGAACCGCGACCCACAGCCAAGGGTCAAGCAAGGCGTCCCAAAGGTTGCCTGTAGGCAAGCGCAGCAGCACAAACACAGCAAGCACACCAAAAACCATGCCCAATTGGACGCGACCCATGGCGAACGAACGCCCGGCGAACTTGACGGCAACAAGACCCAGGATTAAAACCACCAGTACGGTCAGCGCCAATGCTGCTGAGCTGAAACCCAAGGCGTAAACAGACACGGGGAAAACTGCAAAGGTGTCGAGCAACAGGGCCCAACCCAAGAGTACCGGCAAGCACATCACCCATCCCCATGGCTGGCCAGAAGGTGGCAGCCCGGCACACGGGTCGCTAGGCTGAAGCATCTGAAACACAGCCAAAGCTGCCAGACCGGTGGTGATTAGGCTCGGCGCCTGGAAAGCCAGCCCCAGCCAGTATGCAGGCGACAATTCACCTGGCAACAATGCCCATACGCCCACCAGGCCAGCAACCAGCACAAGCGCATCACGCAACTTGCCCGCAAGCAAGGGGCGGGCAAGGTTCAAGACCACCCACACCAGCACCACGGCCCAGCTTGCACGTAAATACAGTTGCATCGTCAAAGCCTCGGGCAGATGCAACAACTGGGTCGAGAACAAACGCTCAAACATGGTCGGAATGATCATGGCGATGCAATGCGCCAACGCGTCCAGGCAATCACCCCGCGCTGGTCGGAGTAGCTCACCCACAGGCTGTTGTCAGCCCAGACCATGGACGGGTAAGAAAACTCGTCCTTGCCGGTACCTCGGGCCAGTGAAGTCAATCGTGTCCACTGCAAGCCATCCTGCGAGGAACTCAAGTCCAGTACGGTGCGGTCATGTGGCTGGGAGTTATGCGCCATCACATAGTGCCCGGGACCCAGCGTCAGCGCCGCCACGGAAGCATCCGGGTTGTTCATGGGCAAATCCGGTAAATCGATCCAGTCCTGTCCGCCATTGAGCGTCTGAACCACCTTGATTTTTTTACCCCGGCTGTTGTCCCGAGCCAAAGCAATCCAGTCCTGCGGCGTTCTGACCAGCACACTGGGTTGCAACACATCACCCCGGCGCGACATCCGCACCAGTCCCAAAAAATGTCCATCGTCATCAAACCGCAAAGCCACCGGGTACTTCATGCCCAGTTCAAAATAGGCCGGGAGCACCATGCCGCCATCGGCCAGGGCAACCGGCATGGCACGTACCAAATGGCTGGTGCCCCACAACCAGGACAAAGGCAAGACCCGCACCGGTTCAAACCGCAGCTCGCTCAAGACAGCATCCGGCCGGGCCTGTCGCAAATGCACAATCCGCCCTGCGGCCCAACCGCCCAGGCCGGTAGCCACCACAAAGAGATGAATCTGACCTTGCTTGTCCAACCAGGCTACCGGGTTACCCAGACGGCGCACACCAAAGCCCAACTGCGCGCCCAATTCAGATCGGTTCACCACAAAACGTGCCGCCCGCCATTGCTGGCTATCGCGGTCAAAAGAAGATGCGGCAATTTGGACATCCGGGCCACTTTCACGGGAACCGGCAAACCAGAACGCCATCAGCGCATCGGGATGATCCTCAGTCAGGGCCAACAAAGTGCTGGCATGCGCGGCCGGGGTGTCCGCCGGCATCGGGATGACGCCCCGGGCCTGCAGGGTGAGTGCCAAGCCGGGTTTGTCTGCAGCCGGTAATTTAAGGGGCCATTGCGCTGCCGGGCTTGGCGGCAAGGGGTCTTTTTGCCAAAAATCCAGCGCAAGCAGGCTGATCAAGCCACAAATCAGCAGGATCAGATGCACCCATCGCAACTCAGGCTGAGGTAGTATGAAGGCGTCTGATGAAGGATGAGGAACAGTCAATGGTGAGCCGGGTTGGGGGGAATGAAATAAACGATAGGAATAGGGGTTCGTCAATTTTGACGCAGTTTACTGCTGCACCAGACTCCGCGGCCATGGCCATGCTCAGGCATGGCCCCGAAGACGACTTCAATTCAGTCCCGAAGGTCGCGACTTGAATTCGCCCCTTCCTGACCCAGCCTGATCAGCACCATGAATTTGCTTCAGCAAGTTGTCTGTATTGTGAAGGTCGAAATCGGCTTCTTCATCCGTTTCCCCAAGCTGATTCTGGCGACCGTGTTCGTCTCGCTTATCCCCGCCTTTTATGCCGTCATCTACCTCTCCAGCGTCTGGGACCCAAGCGCCAGAACTGGGGCCCTGCCGGTCGGACTGGTCAACCAGGATGCTGGGCTGATTTACAAAGGCCAGGCCTTCAATATGGGTTCGGATGTGATCTCCAAGCTCAAGTCCGGCCAGTTATTCGGCTTCCGCAACATCGATAACGAGGAGCAAGCCCGGGCTTGGGTCCGCAACGGCAAACTGGCCTTTGCGTTGATCATTCCTCACGACTTCAGCGCCAATGCAGTACCTGGAGAAGACTCAGGACTTGGCAAGTTGGTGATTTACACCAGTGAGGGCAACAATTTCGAAAGCGCCAGTCTGGCCCGACAATTTGCCCTCACACTGACCAAAGATGTCAACGACAGCCTCAACGAGCAGCGTTGGTCCATGGTTCTCAACACTGCTGTTGGTTCCCAAGACAACCTCAGTCGCTTGCGCGAAGGTGTTGTTCAGTTGCGCACCGGAGCCAAGGAACTTACTCAGGGTGCTGACAAGACAGCCACCAGCGCAACCGCCCTGACGGCCGGCGCTGCCCGGCTTGATGATTCGGTGGAACAGATGGTCGGTGGTGTCAAGCAACTTGGAACCAGCCTGAAAACCATCAACTCGCGGCTACCGCCCAACACCGAGCTGGCCCAGTTGCAGACCGGTGCCCAAGCGCTGGCTACAGGCAATGCCGAACTCGAGCAGGGCTTGACCGAATTGAAAGCCGGCAGCCAAAAACTCAAAGAAGGGGTCAACAATTTCAGCAACGACGCCAAAGACAGTCTGTTTGTCCCTGGGCGTATTGCTGAGGGTCTGGAACAGGTCGCCGAGGGTGTGCAGCAACTCGACAGCGCAATCCTGAGCGCCAGAGACTCCCAATCCAAACTCACCGAGGGCGCGCAACGCCTGAGCAATGGCGTTGGATCGCTCACCCATGGCGTCAGGTCCGTTGGAGGTGCTATCAACACCATGGTCAGCCGACTGCCTGAGGACAACCAACTCGAACAAGTCGCTGCAGGCGCCGTCAAACTGACGGCGAGCTCCGCCGCGCTGGCCGAAGCCTCACAAAAAATCAAGCTTGGGACCCAGAAATTGGACTTGGGGATTGAGACGCTTGCGGCCACTTTGCCAGTCTCCATGCAAATGCTTGATGGCACGGCCAAAGGACTGGCCCATTCGGTGCAACCCGTGATGGAGGTTAACGCTCCCGTCGCCAACCACGGCAGCGGATTCGCCCCCAACATCTTGCCTGGCGCTTTGTGGTTGGGGGCAGCAATTGCCGCATTTTTGATTCTTGTAAGAATCTTGCCTGAACAGGCCAAAGATTTTTCTTCACCGGTGCAACTCGCGGGGAAAATCGTTGTGCCCAGCGTCATTGTCCTGATCCAGGCAGCCCTTGTGTTTATCACCGTGGTTTTCGTGCTCAACATCAAGGTGGTCACACCCTACGCCTTTGCGCTCACCATCGCTATTTCATCACTCACTTTCCTGATGATTGTGTTTGCGCTCACGCGCGCCTTTGGCGATGCCGGCAAAGCCTTCGCCATGATTTTTCTGGCCCTTCAGGTGTCCGCCTCCGGTGGCATTTTGCCGATTGAGCTCAGTGGCAGCTTGTTTGAAGTCATCAGTCCGTGGTTGCCGATCACCTGGGTGGTCAGGGCCATCAAAGCCAGCATGTTCGGCGCCTTTGAAGGCGACTGGCTCATGCCGCTGCTGCTGGTCTGGGCTGCCGGCCTGGTGGCGGCCCTGGCAGCGGCAACCATCGGGCGCTGGCGCTATGTCAAGCCGGAGACCATCCGGCCAGCACTGGACTTTTAGCAGTCTGGCAGTTGCCAGACTTGAAATCGGCCAAAAAGGCCTTATCATTAGCACTCGTTGGATTTGAGTGCTAACAGCAACCATCCATCTGAGTTAATCAGCACCGAGCTTTGCGTTGGTGCTGTTGATGTTTCCCAATTTGTTTCAAAAACCTAGGAGATTCCTGATGAAACTGCGTCCTCTCGCCGACCGCGTTATTGTTAAACGCGTTGAAAACGAAACCAAAACCGCCTCTGGCATCGTCATTCCTGACAGCGCCGCCGAAAAGCCTGATCAAGGCGAAGTGCTGGCTGTAGGCCCTGGCAAGAAGAACGACAAAGGCGAACTGTTGACCATGAATGTCAAGGTCGGCGACCGTGTTTTGTTTGGCAAATACAGCGGCCAAACGGTCAAAGTTGACGGCGATGAACTGCTGGTCATGAAAGAAGACGACCTGTTTGCCGTTGTTGAAGGCAAATAAATTGCGGGACAGACCAAACGACGCGCGTAGCGCCCGGTTGCTCTGTCCTCAATATATTCATATTTTTTAAATTTACTGGAGTCATAACATGGCAGCAAAAGACGTAATTTTCGGCGGCGAAGCCCGCGCACGCATGGTCGAGGGTGTCAACATCCTGGCCAACGCCGTCAAAGTCACCCTCGGCCCCAAAGGCCGCAACGTGGTCCTCGAGCGCTCTTTCGGCGCTCCCACCGTCACCAAAGACGGTGTGTCGGTGGCCAAAGAAATCGAACTCAAAGACAAATTGCAAAATATGGGTGCCCAAATGGTCAAGGAAGTTGCTTCCAAGACCTCTGACATCGCTGGAGACGGCACCACCACCGCCACCGTTTTGGCCCAAGCCATCGTGCGCGAAGGCATGAAATATGTGGCCGCTGGCATGAACCCGATGGACCTGAAGCGCGGAATCGACAAGGCAGTGACTGCTCTGGTTGCCGAGCTGAAAAAGGCATCCAAAGCCACCACAACCTCCAAAGAAATTGCCCAGGTTGGCTCCATTTCTGCCAACAGCGATGAGACCATCGGCAAGATCATTGCAGATGCAATGGACAAGGTTGGCAAAGAAGGCGTGATCACCGTGGAAGACGGCAAGAGCCTGGAATCCGAACTCGAAGTGGTTGAAGGCATGCAGTTTGACCGCGGCTACCTGTCACCCTACTTCATCAACAACCCCGAGAAGCAAGCCTCCTTGCTGGACAACCCCTTCGTGCTGTTGTATGACAAGAAAATCAGCAACATCCGTGACCTGTTGCCCACGCTCGAGCAAGTGGCCAAGTCCGGCCGTCCACTCTTGATCATTGCAGAAGATGTTGAGGGCGAAGCCCTGGCA
>JBILKC010000176.1:0-6051 GCA_044376885.1 Hylemonella sp.
ACTGTGGATGTGCAATCAACATGGATGAAGGTGGGCTCAAAAAAAACCCGGCTCAGCGTGCTGCAGGGCCGAGCTATAAGTGACTAAAGTATACGTGCAGGTTTATTTCACCTAATTTTCTCTTCGACCGTCGCTGGCGTTTCAAAACACTGCTTTTAATATGAAAAACGCTACTTTTGACAAAAACTTGAAATATTTTGGATATTTTGCGGTTTGGAGCATAATATGCTGATATCACCCAAATTAAGGTGGTATGAGTTTGCGGTGAATGGTCAGTTTCGCGTCTGCTTTAAGTCTTCATTGGTTTGTTGATTGCGGGTTAATAGCGGTTATCGGACTCCATCGCGTTTTGAGTTATTTTCAGGAGTCCCTAATGGGCAACAAACTTTATGTGGGCAATCTGCCCTATTCTTTCCGTGACGACGACCTTCAACAGGCTTTCGCGGCTCACGGTTCCGTCTCCAGCGCCAAAGTCATGATGGAGCGCGATACGGGTCGCTCCAAGGGCTTCGGCTTTGTCGAGATGGGCAGCGACGCAGAAGCGCAAGCAGCTATCAATGCCATGAATGGTCAACAATTCGGTGGCCGTGGTCTCGTGGTTAACGAGGCCCGCCCCATGGAACCCCGTCCCCCACGTAGTGGCGGCGGCGGCTATGGCGGCGGCGGCGGCGGGGGTGGTTACGGCGGTGGCGCTGGTGGTGGCCGCAGCGGTGGCGGCGGTGGTTACGGCGGCGGCGCTGGTGGTGGCCGCAGCGGTGGAGGCGGTGGTTACGGCGGCGGCGGCGGTGGACGTAGCAGCTACTAAACAAAAAGGGCCCTTACGGCCCTTTTTTATTGCGGGGTATCAGAATTTTTCGGGTCTTAAAACTGATACATCACTGAAAAAAAGCGTTACACCATAGTTTGGGCCGTAGAAACTCAGGACATGTGCAGCAATGTTGTCAGCAACTCTAGCGTCACAAATCACTTTCATCTCAATCGTTCGATCAGCCTCCCAGGATCCATCGCGGGTGGAGTGCTCACTTCCACCCCGAACGTCATGCACGGTATAGCCGTGCGCGCCGGCCTTGAGAACATCTACAACAAGTCTTTTTTCAAGTACCGCCTCGGCAATAATGACCAGCATTTTTTTCGGATGTTTTGTCATTTCCTGATCCCTCATGACAGTTTTTCAGCAAGTTGGTAGTAAAGCGGTATACCCAGGACGATATTGAATGGAAAAGTTACGCCCAGAGCCGCGGTGATTGACAAGGCCGCATTCGCCTGTGGCACCGCAATTCGCATGGCCGTCGGCGCTGCAATGTAGCTCGCGCTAGCGGCAAGCGTAGCCATAATCGTCACGCCCCCAACACTCAAATCCAGTAGCGTTCCGACTAAGGCCCCGGGAACTGCCAGAGCGATTGGCGCGAAGATAGCGAAAACCACGAGTTTCAGCCCATATTTACGCAGCTCACCAAGCCGGGAACCGGCAACCAACCCCAGCTCCAGCAGGAACAAAGCCAGAAAGCCCTTAAAGGGGTCAACAAAAACGTTTTTGATGGGCGCAGTCCCTGCTTCACCCATCAATGCGCCTATTGTTAGTCCTCCCACCAGAAGCAACACAGACTTTCCAAAAAAGACATCGTGGGCAAGCTCGCCCCAATTGACAGGCCCCGTCCGCGCCTCCTGTGCGCCCACCCGGGACAGCAGGATTCCTGCAATGAGACCCGGCGCCTCCATCAACGCCACCCACAAGGGCGCATGGCTCTCAAGAGGAATATTTCTTTTCTGTAAATAGGCGGAAGCAACTGCAAAAGTGACAACACTTACCGAGCCGTAATGTGCAGCAAGTGCCGCACTGTCTGCTCGATTCAGGCCCATGCGTCGCAATACAGGCACTAGCAAAAAAGGAATTGAGAAGCCCAAAAGCAGACAGGCTGTGACCTGCGGGGCAAGGGAGAGCAGCGACTGTTTGCTCATCTCAATACCCCCCTTAAGCCCGATGGCAAGCAGCAAATAGATCGAGAGGGTCTCATACAGAGCGTCTGGAAGGCGTAAATCACTCTTGCAAGCCTTCGCAACGAGCCCAAGCAGAAAGAAAAGAACCACTACATCAAGCATTTCGCGCTACCGTCTCTCAGTTTGAGTTTGCCGGTACTATCCGACTCTTGACCCTACCCCGAAGTTCAATAACTTGATTGATATTGTCAAAAACCAATGTGTCGGCTGTAAATTTGTCCCGTCCGCGGATTAGTTCCACCGGTTTATGCGAATTGACCCGTTCCGTTTCCATGAAGGCATGCAGAAACTCACTCCGGTAAGTCATGCGTGGCGATGTTTCGCCGTTCTTACCAATCACGGCGTCCTTGACGACTAAGGCATTCCCTATAAGTTGTACTTCAGATGCATCTCCGTTGGTCAAAGCGCGCAAGGCGCTTGCAGTGGTGAGCTGACCCTTGTCATTGAAAGAGCGAATTAAAACCTTGTCAATTTCGAGTGTGTCAGTATCTGGAAAGTGACGGGCTTCGTCGCCAAAAATCTCGCTTTTAAGTCGACCGGATTCATCAAACGTTTTGACTGAGAACTTTTTCATGAAGTAATCTGGTTGATGCTTTGGCGGTTGTTCGGGCGGGGTAACTAAAAGTACCGGCGTACTTTTGACCAACCAATAAGTTCCAAGCGCCAGGACGCCCATTAAAAAAATCGGCAAATACATGGACAACCGATCTAAAAGCCCACGTACAGCCTTCCTCACGGCAGATATGCTTTCAAAAGGTTGGCATATTCTCCGCTTGCAACCAAGAGCAAGTCACAAAACTCCCGGGCAGCGCCCTCACCCCCTTTTAACTGCGTCACGTAATCTGCGCGGTGACGGAGTTCAATCTGCGCATTGGGCGGGGCACACGCCAGCGCACTCAGCTCAAGTAAAGGCAAATCTGGCCAATCGTCCCCCATTGCAGCGGCTTGACTCCAATCTAGCTTCAACTGTTCAAGCGTTTGCTGTGCCACTGGGCGTTTATCCTCCGTTCCGTAATGAACATGCTGAATGCCCAGGGCTTGCATTCTGTTGCGCAGTGAGCCTGAATCACGGCCTGTGATTACGACCGGTGTTATACCAGCGCGCTGCAGAAGCTTCAGGCCATGGCCGTCGAGCGTATGGAAGCGCTTCAAGTCCTCTCCTTCTTTCGAAAAATAAAGGCCGCCATCTGTAAGCACGCCATCTACATCGAAAAAAGCAACGCGTATGTTTTGCGCTTTGAGTAATAAATCTGAGGGAAAACAGATGGCAGGTAACATCAGATGACCTTGGCCCGCAATAGGTCGTTGCTATTGAGAGCACCGATAAGCGTGCCTGATTCATCCACAACCAACACGCATGTGATTCGGTTGTTCTCCATCATTTCTACTGCATCAACAGCAAGGGCGTCAGCAGTGATTGTTTTGGGGTTTGCGTGCATGACCTGGCTCGCATTGAGGGTTCGCAAATCCTGGCCTTTTTCGATCAGGCGTCGGAGGTCCCCATCCGTAAAAATACCAAGAACCTGGTTCTGGCTGTCCACGATGGCCGTAGCACCCAATCCTTTAGCGCTTATTTCTCGCATCAAATCACTAAAGCCGGCTTGTAGGCTAACGCGCGGTACCTCTTTGCCGGTTCTCATTACATCACGGACAAGTGTGAGAAGCTTACGCCCTAGTGCCCCGCCAGGATGTGACATAGCAAAGTCTTCTGCACGAAAACCCCGCGCATCCAGCAAGGCTAGCGCCAAAGCGTCGCCAAGTGCGAGTTGTGCTGTAGTGCTTGCCGTGGGTGCCAAGTTAAGCGGGCAAGCCTCTCTGTCTACACCGCTGTCGAGCAGGACATCTGCATAGCTCCCCAGCGTAGATGTCATATTGCCGGTCATGACCACCAAAGGAATTCCCAGGCGCTTGAATACAGGAAGAATTGATGTGATCTCTTCCGACTCGCCACTATTTGAGATCGCCAGCACTAGGTCTCCTCGCTTGATCATTCCCAAGTCGCCATGGCTGGCCTCCGCGGGATGTACAAACATGGCCGTAGTTCCTGTTGAAGCCAATGTGGCAGCAATCTTTCTTGCAATATGACCGCTTTTGCCCATTCCCATGACTACCACCCGGCCATCTACCTGAAGCATCATCTCCACAGCCCGCACAAAAGTAGCGCCTAAACGCTGACGCAAGCCCATCACTGCGGCCGCCTCTATCTCAAGTGTTTCATGCGCGAGTCGAATGGCTTTATCCGCATCAACGTTTTTGAGGCTTGGTTTAAGGGATGTCATGACTGAATTCTATAGATCGACCTGATACAACTTTTTGTAAATATAGATGCTTGCTAGTATGTAGCCATGGACGCTCTCGAAATCACGCTTTTGTATCTGCTGTCGGCTGTGCTTGGGGTCGTGGTCTTTCGGTTTCTCAAACTTCCACCGATGCTGGGCTATCTTGTGGTGGGCGTATTGATCGGACCGAATGCGCTTGCTCTTGCTGGTGACTCATCTGGTGTGCGTCACCTAGGGGAGTTCGGCGTTGTCTTTCTGATGTTTGTTATTGGTCTGGAATTCAATCTGCCTAAGTTGCGTAGTATGCGTCAGCATGTCTTTGGTCTCGGGTTGTTCCAAGTTGTGCTCACCATGGTGTGCGCAACGTTAATAGGATTAGGGCTTTCGATTTATGCTCCCCGCTTGTGGGGCATGAGCTGGCAAACTTGGTTGGCTCTTGCAGGCGCATTGACCATGAGTAGTACGGCCATTGTGCTTAAGTTAATGTCTGAGCGGATGGAGCTGGAGTCGGAACATGGCAAACGTGTCATGGGCGTTTTGCTTTTCCAGGATCTTGCCGTGGTGCCTCTGCTTGTCTTGATTCCTGCACTAAGTGCCTCTGCAGAAGAAATGGTGCTTGCGCTGAGCCTTGCTGCGCTGAAGGCAGCGCTTGTCATCACGATTTTGCTTGTGGGCGGTCAGCGCATCATCAGGTGGTGGTTAACGCTTGTAGCCCGGCGACGCAGCGAGGAGCTTTTTGTTCTCAATTTATTGCTCATAACCCTAGGGTTGGCCTGGATAACCGAGTTAGCAGGGTTGAGTCTGGCCTTGGGCGCATTTATCGCTGGTATTTTGATTTCAGAGACCGAGTTCAAGCACCAAGTTGAAACTGATATTCGCCCCTTCCACGATGTTTTATTGGGGCTTTTTTTCATCAGTATCGGTATGTTGCTTGATTGGCGTTTGGTGCTCGATCGTTGGCCATTGGTCATGATTTTGTTGATTTTTCCGGTGCTTTTCAAGGCCTTGCTTGTGGCTGCACTTGCCAAGTCATTGGGCTCAAATGATGGCACTGCCATTCGAACCGGGCTTTACTTGGCTCAGGCCGGTGAGTTTGGCTTTGTTTTGCTCACACTCGCGCAAAAAAACAACCTTGTACCAGCTGAGTTACTGAACCCGATTCTTGCGAGCATGGTTTTATCCATGTTGGCGACCCCATTCATCATCATGTACAGCAATGCGTTCGTGATGCGCTTGGTTAGCAGTGAGTGGCTTCAACAATCGCTTCAAATGACCTCCATAGCTCGCCAGTCCATCAATGCGAGCAAGCACGTCATCATCTGCGGTTACGGTCGATCAGGGCAAAATCTCGCTCGACTGCTGTCCAGTGAAGGCTTTCGTCACATTGCACTTGATCTGGATCCTGACCGAATCCGACAGGCGGCCGCAGGCGGTGACTCGGTCGTATTTGGTGATGCCTGTCGTTTACAAGTTTTAATGGCAGCGGGCTTGGCCAGGGCAAGCGCTGTCGTTATTACTTACATTGACACCCCTGGTGCACTCAAAGTACTTGCCAATATTCGGTCTCACGCCCCTCACGTTCCAGTCATTGTTCGCACGCAAGACGACCGTAATTTGGAGTCATTACTTGCTGCTGGCGCCACAGAGGTGGTTCCGGAGGCAATTGAGGGATCATTGATGTTAGCTAGCCACGCTCTGGCGCTAGTCGGCGTACCGATGCGACGGGTTATTCGAATTGTTCAAGGCCAACGTGATGAGCGTTACAGTCTTCTCA
>JBILKC010000017.1:0-19147 GCA_044376885.1 Hylemonella sp.
ACAAGGTAAAGATTCAACTACGATTGCAACCACGGACTCTGAATCATCGTGTTGCTAAATCTGGGGGCAGCGCAAAATCTCTGAACGTCGATAGCGGGTTCCTGGCCATTGATCAAATCAGCAATTACCCTTGCTGAGCCACAGCTCATTGCCCAGCCCGTTGAACCATGGCCAAAATTAAGCCAGAGTCCCGGTATGTGTGATTTACCTAGCACTGGTGAGCCGTTGGGTGTCATTGGTCGCGCACCTTTCCAGACTTGTGCCCCACTGGAATGATTCGCTGCCCCCGGGAACCAGTCTTGTAGGACCTTGTAAAGCGTTTTGATACTGCTGTTTCTATTTTTTGCAGGATCACCGCCAATCTCCGCGACACCAGACACGCGAATCCTGTTACCAAAGCGGCATATCGCAACTTTGTATCTTTCGTCCATCACAGCGGTTTGAGGGGCATTGATCGGCTCCTTGATTGCTGCACTTATGGAATAGCCATACACAGGGGTAAGGGGTAGCTTCAAGCCTATCGATCGCAAAAGCGTGGTGGAGCCGATGCCGGTGCAAAGAACCACCAAATCAAATTGACGCTTCAAATCACTATTGCTGAGAGACACGGCAACCCCTGATGAGGTGTCAATACCCAAGACACTCGTATTAAACTCAAACCTAGCACCTAAACGCAAAGCTTCATTTTTCAACAAGATTGCGAATTGCCGGCAGTTGCCAGCACCTTCGCCAGGTACATAAATGGCTCTGTGAAAAGGTGTTTCTGGGTTCAGCGCCGGCTCTAGTGATGCGCACGCATCTTGCGTTAGCTCTTGAAATGCAATGCCACCTGAACGAAATCCTTCAAGAACAGGTTGGAAAAGCGAGAAATCCTTTTTGGATCGAAACAAAACCATACTGGCAGAGTTGTTTTCATATTCGGGCTGAAAATCTTTACAAAGCTCCGAACGCCTTTTCTGACTGTATTCAGCCAAGCTAAGCATCCTGTCGCGATTCGTCGAATAAGCGTTCGCTTTGGAAGCTCTGGCAAACTTCCACATCCATCCCAAAGCATCCCCCGTTAATGGAAAACCTATCCTTGCTGGCGCATGGCGGTTGAAAATTTGAGTTGCCATTCGAAATGGCATGCCTGGAGAAGACCAAGGTGTTGCGATCGCACAGGAAGTGATGCCAGCGTTGGCAAAGCTGGATTCTTCAGCGACAGCACTTCTTCGTTCAAAAACGCTGACTTCATGCCCATCTTTGATTAACTCTAGCGCGGTGGTAGTACCGATGATGCCCGCGCCAATGACTGCAATTTTCATTAAAACTTATTTTGTCTATCAATTCACGGCTAATGATAAGCCGCTTTGAATGCTTGCAAGGCTTTCTCCTATAAGAGCTTTATTCATCCTTTAGAGCTACGCTTAGAGAATGAGCGGGTGTGTTATATTACAGAGGCTTTAAACACTGAAACACAAGTGTTTTGCAAATCCCAAACCGGTTCCCTCAAGGTGTTGCCGAAATGACAGACTGGGCCAAGTCCAAGATGTTTATTTCATCAATTAACGAGCCGGTTTTAGTTCAAACCTTTGGAGTACTCTTATGTCAGCAACCATGCGTCAAATGCTTGAAGCCGGTGTTCATTTCGGACATCAAACGCGCTTCTGGAATCCTAAGATGGCCCCGTTTATTTTCGGTCATCGCAACAAAATTCATATTATCAACCTGGAAAAGTCATTGCCGATGTTCCAGGAAGCCGCTAAGTTTGTGAAGCAACTTACGGCCAAGCGTGGCACGGTATTGATGGTCGGTACCAAGCGCCAAGCGCGTGAAATTGTTGCTCTCGAAGCAAAGCGCGCGGGTGTTCCTTTCGTTGATCAGCGTTGGCTTGGTGGTATGTTGACCAACTTCAAGACGGTCAAGACCTCAATCAAAAGGCTCAAGGACATGAAGACCCAGCAAGAAGCTGGCCTTGATGCTATGAGTAAGAAAGAGCAGCTGATGTTTGCCCGGGAGTTGGACAAGTTGGAGAAGGACATCGGCGGCATTCAGGATATGGCAACTCTTCCCGATGCGATTTTTGTTATCGATGTCGGATACCACAAAATTGCAATAGCAGAGGCACGCAAATTGGGTATCCCTCTTATTGGTGTTGTCGATTCCAATCATTCGCCCGAAGGAATTGACTACGTCATACCTGGAAATGACGACTCTTCCAAAGCAGTCATGCTCTACGCCCGAGGAATTGCAGATGCAATTCTTGAAGGTCGTGCAAATGCAGTGGATGATGTCATCAAGGCTGTGTCGGCTGAGAGTTCTGATGAGTTTGTAGAAGTGGATGAGGCATCTGCCTGATCTGCATCTGAATCAATCAAGGGGCTCGTGTGCCCCTTTTTTTTAGCCCTTGTTGTTGAATTGATTACGGAGAATAAAGATGGCTGCAATTACCGCAAGCATGGTGGGTGAACTGCGTGGAAAGACTGATGCCCCAATGATGGAGTGCAAGAAAGCTTTGACAGAGGCAAATGGCGATATGGCCAAGGCCGAAGAATTGTTGCGTGTCAAACTTGGCAGTAAGGCGGGTAAGGCTGCATCAAGAGTGACTGCTGAAGGCGTTGTTGCCACTTATATTGATGGATCGTTAGGTTCTTTGATCGAAGTGAATTGTGAGACCGACTTTGTTACCAAAAACGACAGTTTTTTGGCACTTTCCAAAGCTGCAGCTGAGCTTATTGCCAAACACAACCCGGTTGATGTTTCTGCGCTTGCAGCGTTGCCATATGCACAAGATGGTTTTGGCCCCACACTCGAAGATGTACGTAAGGGACTGATCGGGAAGATCGGCGAGAACATGAGCTTCAGGCGCTTCAAGAGGTTTGGTTCTGGCGTGCAATTGGCCGCGTATTTACACGGTACCCGGATTGGTGTTGTTGTCGAGTTTGAGGGCGACGAGACATCTGCCAAGGATGTTGCCATGCACGTGGCAGCCATGAAGCCGGTTGCGCTGACTAGTGCTGACGTGCCCGCTGATTTGATAGCTAAAGAGCGTGCGGTTGCTGCCGGAAAAGCTGAAGAAGACCGCAAACTTGCCGAGGCTGCTGGCAAACCTGTTCAACCACCGGATATTGTGTCCAAACGAATTGAGGGTGGTGTTCAAAAGTATCTTAAAGAGGTGTCTTTGTTTAATCAGCCTTTTGTCAAGAATGACAAGCAAACCGTTGAGCAAATGCTTAAAGCTACTTCAACAGTGGTTTCTGCATTTACTTTGTTTGTGGTTGGAGAAGGCATCGAGAAAAAAGTTGACGATTTTGCAGCTGAAGTTGCTGCTCAAGTCGCAGCAGCTAAACAGGCTGCATGAAGCGGTCTTTTTGTAAATCTTAAATTTCTTTTGAAGATCGCTACCAACTAAATCCCTTTTGAGGAATCTCAATGTCCGTCATCAAACCTGCCCATAAGCGCATCTTGTTGAAGCTTTCTGGTGAGGCCTTGATGGGCGACGATGCTTTCGGTATCAATCGTGCCACTATTGTTCGTATGGTAGGAGAGATTGCCGAAGTTACCCGTTTGGGTGTTGAGGTGGCTGTTGTTATAGGTGGAGGAAATATTTTTCGTGGTGTTGCAGGCGGTTCAGTGGGAATGGATAGAGCTACTGCCGACTATATGGGCATGCTTGCAACTGTCATGAATGCTTTGGCTCTGGCTGACACCATGAATAAAGCGGGATTGACTGCACGGGTAATGTCTGCAATTGCGATAGAGCAGGTGGTCGAGCCTTACGTAAGGCCTAAGGCACTGCAATATCTTGAGGAAGGCAAGGTGGTGATTTTTGCTGCAGGAACAGGAAACCCATTTTTCACTACCGATACGGCTGCGGCTCTTCGTGGGGCTGAAATTGGTGCGGAGGTTGTTCTCAAGGCGACTAAAGTCGATGGTGTCTACAGTGCAGATCCCAAGTTGGATCCCCATGCAACCCGGTATGAGAAGATTTCCTTCGATCATGCCATGTCGCAAAATCTGGGCATTATGGATGCCACTGCGTTTGCGCTTTGCCGTGATCAAAAGCTACCCATTAAAGTTTTCTCCATTTTTAAACTGGGTGCTCTCAAGCGTGTAGTGATGGGCGAAGATGAGGGAACCTTGGTTTATGCCTGATTGAGTTTGACTTGTACAGGAGAGACACGTGACGATTAGCGAAATCAAAATGAATTTGGATGCAAAGATGGATCAGTCGATCCAAGCATTTAAAAACAACTTGACCAAAATTCGAACAGGGCGGGCCAACCCGGCTCTGCTCGACAGTGTTCTGGTCGATTACTACGGATCAATGATGCCAATCAGTCAAGTTGCGAATGTATCGTTGCTTGACTCACGTACTATCAGTGTCCAGCCTTGGGAGAAGGGCATGGGTGCCAAGATTGAAAAAGCGATTCGAGAGAGTGATCTTGGTCTCAATCCTGCATCTCTTGGTGACTTGATTCGTGTTCCCATGCCAGCCATGAGTGAGGAGCGCCGTAAAGAGATGACCAAACTGGTCCGTAATGAGGGCGAGAGCGCTAAAGTTGCTGTGCGTAACATTCGCCGTGATGCAAACGAGTCAGTGAAAAAATTAGTCAAGGAAAAACTGGCTTCAGAAGATGAGCAAAAGCGTTCTGAAGTGGAAATTCAAAAAGTAACCGACAAACATATTATTGAAATCGACCAATTAGTCGCAGCAAAAGAGCTTGAGATCATGGCTGTTTAAGCCTGCACGGATACTTGATTCACTGATGAGCAGAAAAAGCGTAGTACCGAAACACATTGCCATTGTTATGGATGGCAATGGCCGTTGGGCTTCAAAGCGCTTTCTTCCAAGAATTGCTGGACACAAGCAAGGAGTTGATACTCTTCGTAACTGCGTCAGGTTGTGTGCTGACCAAGGTGTCAAGATTCTGACTGTATTCGCTTTTTCATCAGAAAACTGGAGCCGCCCGAAAGATGAGGTATCCGGACTGATGGATCTTCTTGCATATGTTTTGAGTCGTGAAATTCCTCAACTGAGCAAAGATGGTGTTCGCGTTCATTTCATTGGCGACCGAGCTAGCCTTTCTGCAAAGGTGCAGGCTGGATTTGACCAAGCTGAATTGGATACAGCTGAAAATACCAAGTTAATCTTTAATGTTTGCTTCAACTATGGCGGGAGATGGGATATCGCCCAAGCGGTAAAAAAACTGGTGGAAAAAAACTTGGCTATCAATGAAGTAGAGCTTAGCAAGGCGATGTCCTTGTCCCATGTCCCAGACCCTGACTTGATTATCCGCACCGGAAATGAGCAACGATTGAGCAACTTTCTTCTTTGGCAAGCTGCTTATGCCGAGCTTTATTTCAGCCAAAAGCTTTGGCCAGAATTTGACTCAGTCGAACTTGAGCGTGCGATAGCGGCTTATGCTTCACGGGAACGCCGTTTCGGAAAAACCTCCGGCCAGGTTGTTAATGCTTCTTATGACCAAGTAACCCTTGAAAACTGATGCTTAAACAACGTGTGATCACGGCTGTTGCACTACTGATCATACTCTTACCTGCGCTTTTTTATCCATCACCTGAGCCTTTCTGTGCTGTCGCTTTAATCCTGATTGCTGCCGGTTCGTGGGAGTGGGGGCGACTCAATGGATACGGCCAGGTTGGATCACTTGCGACAGCATTCTTGGTCTCCACGGCATGTTTGATTGCATGGGTTATAGGTTTGCCCATAATGAAGATACCTGTTCTTTGGGCGGTGATCGGCGTATCCTGGATTTTCCTAGGGATTTTGCTGCTATATCGTGGAGTTATGAGGTGGTCTCAGATTCCTTCCGCAGTACGCTTATGGGCAGGCTCTTTTATCTTATGTCTGGCTTGGCTTGCAATCGCTCAAGCAAGGATACTTGGTATTAATTTCCTTCTCTCTGTGTTGGTACTGGTATGGGCAGCAGATATTTCCGCCTATTTTGCTGGCCGTACATTTGGCGGAAAGTTCTCCAGTGGGAAACTAGCCCCCTCAATTAGTCCAGGGAAAACCTGGGAAGGGGTGTGGGGAGGTTTGATCGGAGTCTTTGCGGTTGCCTTTATTTGGCGGATATTTGAGGTTCGTCTTGAATCTATCTCACCCAGCTTTTACAGCTACTTGGCTGATAGAGGTACATCATTTTTGATTGCTGGAGTAATCATCATGGTGGCCATGAGTGTCGTAGGCGATTTGGTAGAGTCTTTGATCAAGCGCAGTGCTGGTGTGAAAGACAGCAGCGCCCTGCTCCCCGGGCATGGTGGCGTCCTTGACCGTGTTGATGCGCTGCTTCCAGCGTTACCGCTGGCTATGATGTTAATTTCTATATGACTTACATGAAACAGCGTGTTGCAATTCTAGGGTCTACAGGCTCAATTGGTACCAGCACTTTAGACGTCATATCCCGTCATTCTGAAAAATTCGAGGTTTTTGCACTTACCGCTGCCACCAAAGTCGATCTTCTTCTTTCCCAATGCGTAAAGTTTCATCCAAGCTTTGCAGTCATGGTCAGCCCTTCGCACGGTAAAGTGTTGCAGGATAAGCTCAATCAGCTCAATTTGAAGACGGTCGTTTTAACTGGTGCTGATGCCCTCGTTACTGTTGCTGCCCATGACTTGGTTGACACCGTGATGGCTGCGATTGTCGGAGCTGCAGGTCTGGCCTCTTGTCTGGCTGCTGCCAATGCAGGAAAGAAGCTGCTTCTAGCCAATAAGGAGGCACTCGTTGTTGGTGGAGATGTATTTTTGAATGCGGTTAAATCTGGTGGGGCAACGTTGTTACCCATCGACAGTGAACACTCCGCGATATTTCAGTCTTTACCCGCCGATCAAAGCACTTGGTCGAGACGCGTTGACAAGATCATTTTGACGGCTTCGGGTGGACCGTTTCGAACGCGAGACCCGAAAACTTTGCGTGACGTGACCCCAGAGCAAGCGTGTGCCCACCCGAATTGGGTTATGGGTAGAAAAATCTCTGTTGATTCGGCCACCATGATGAACAAAGCGCTAGAGGTTATTGAGGCCAAGTTTCTTTTTCAAATTGTGCCGCAAAAATTGGAAGTGGTGATCCACCCTCAGAGTGTGATTCATTCCATGGTGCAATACAAAGACAACTCCGTTGTGGCTCAGTTGGGTACGCCGGACATGCGAGTTCCGATTGCTTATGGCTTGTCATGGCCTGAACGGATGGAGTCTGGTGCAGAGGCACTTAACTTCAAGGCCATGTCTGACATGACCTTCGAGTCATTTGAGGTGAATTCCCATTCCAATAGATTTCCCGGTTTACAGCTGGCCTGGTTAGCCTTGGAGGCACCACCTGGAACCACAGCGGTTCTGAATGCGGCCAACGAAATTGCAGTTGATGCTTTTCTCAATCGATTGATTCGTTTTGATCAGATTCACGAAGTCAATCTCCAGACGCTTGAGGAATGCGTGCCTCAGCGGCCTGAAAAACTTGAAGATCTTCTCGAGATTGACCAGCGTTCACGAATGACAGCCAAACGAATCGCCCAGGCCATTGCCAAATAACCTGATGCTGCGATTTCGATCATGCTTCTAACGATTGTTTCTTTTTTTACAGCACTGGGAATTCTCATTGCTGTTCATGAATATGGTCATTACAGGATGGCGGTTGCTTGCGGCGTTCGTGTACTGCGGTTTTCAGTGGGATTTGGGAAGCCTCTATTGAGGTGGCAGCCCAAAGGCTCACCGACCGAGTTTGTTTTAGGGGCGTTTCCTCTGGGCGGCTATGTAAAAATGCTGGATGAGCGTGATGCTCACGTGCCTAATCGTGATCTTCCATTGGCATTTAACAATCAGCCCTTGAAATTCAGGGCCCTGATCGTCGCTGCCGGTCCTTTGGCTAATTTGTTGTTGGCAATTTTTCTCTACGCATGTGTTTACTGGAGTGGTATTGAGCTGCCTCGGGCTATTTTGGCTAGTCCTGGTGCTGGTTCTATAGCGGAGTTGTCTGGCATTACAGGCGGCGAATTGGTTTCCAAGGCAGCTCTGGAAAACGAAGACCCACAAGAAATTGTCTCTTTTGAGGATTTACGTTGGGTTCTAACTCGTGGTGCGCTTGAAGCAAAAGAAGTTCGTTTGTTATTGACTGACACTGATAACCAGACCGGTACTTTGCGTGAAGTACGGCTTGCTCTGGGAAACATTGAAGGTCAGGAAGCTGATGAAGCTTTCTTTCGCCGCATTGGAATTCTGTGGCCATTCAGCCCTGCCGTTGTTGGAGAGGTTATGAATGATGGTCCAGCTTTTAAAGCTGGTCTTCTTCAGGGTGATCGAGTGTTACAAATCGGAGACCAGCATATTGTTGACGGACGTCAACTACGGGATTTGATTCGTGCCTCGGCCCAAGGCTCAAGCACTTTGCCACAAGTTTGGCAGGTAAGGCGCGCAGGTCTTGTCCTGAGCATTGTGGTTCAGCCTGTTGCTTTGCAAGAGGGGTCGCAATGGATTGGCAAGATTAATGCCTTCATTGGCTCCAGGCCTGAGGTTGTGACTGTTAGATACGGCCTTTTTGAAGGGGCTTGGCGGGCTGTTCAAAAAACCTGGGATGTTTCTTTGCTCAGCCTCATGATGATGGGCAAGATGGTGATTGGAGAAGCATCCCTTAAAAATCTCAGCGGCCCCTTGACAATTGCAGACTATGCGGGCAAGTCAGTAAGTATGGGTCTGGTGCAATATTTGGTTTTTCTGGCGCTAGTTAGTGTGAGTTTAGGAGTGCTCAATCTTCTGCCGTTGCCGGTTCTGGACGGTGGGCACCTGATGTATTATCTTTGGGAAGCCTTAACTGGAAAAGCGATAAGTGATGTCTGGATGGAGCGTATGCAAAGAGCTGGAATCGCTTTGCTTCTCGGTATGATGTCAGTTGCTCTTTTCAATGACTTAGTCAGATTTTTCCCCTTTAATTTCAATGTATTCTGGACGCGTTGATGATTGTTGTCCGACTTAACTCGTATATCTCGAACATGTTTTCTAATTTTTTAAGTCGACGTTTGTTGCCCGCTTTGTTTACTCTGTTTTTTTTGATGAACACGGCCTGGGCTGTAACTCCATTTAGTGTGCGTGACATCCGAGTCGAAGGGCTTGCTCGGATTGAGCCAGGAACTGTGTTTGCCTCATTGCCTTTTCGGATTGGAGACTCCTACACCGACGACAAGGGCGCTGCCGCAATCCGTTCTTTGTTTGCTTTGGGACTTTTCAAGGACGTTCGGCTCGAAGTGGCCGGGGACGTAGTTGTCGTGATCGTTGAGGAACGGCCATCTGTGGCCGAGGTTGAGTTTGTTGGAGCAAAGGAATTTGATAAAGACGTGCTGAAAAAGGCGCTGCGCGATATTGGTTTGGCTGACGGAAGACCGTTCGACAGGGCTTTGCTTGATCGGGCCGAACAGGAACTGAAACGTCAGTATATCAATCGAAGCCTGTATGCAGCTGAGGTGGTTACGACAGTGACGCCGATTGAGCGAAATCGCGTTAATCTTACTTTTAATGTTTCCGAGGGCGAGCCTGCCAAGATCAGTGAATTGAGAATCGTTGGCAACAAGGCTTTTACTGAAAATACCTTGCGTAACCTGTTTGATCTGAATACCGGTGGATGGATGAGTTGGTACACCAAATCCAATCGCTATTCCCGCAGCAAGTTGAATGCAGATATTGAGACTTTAAGGTCTTATTACCTGTCGCGTGGTTATCTTGAGTTCAGAGTTGAATCGACTCAGGTAGCAATTTCTCCCAATAAACAAGATATTGCTATCACCCTCAACGTATTTGAGGGCGAGCGATTTGTAGTTTCATTTGTTCGGCTTGTGGGGAATTACCTTGGCAGAGATGAAGAGTTCAAGTCATTTGTTTCAATACTTCCCGGACAGGCCTACAACGCTAATCAAGTGGCAGAAACAGTTAAGTCCTTCACAGATTACTTTGGTAAGTTTGGCTTCGCTTTTGCCAGGGTTCAGTCAGTTCCTGAAATTGATCGTCTCAACAATCGGGTAGCCTTGGTGCTTCAGGCGGACCCTTCACGTCGAGCATACGTACGCAAGATAAATGTGTCCGGTAACAACCGCACACGAGATGAAGTTTTACGCCGCGAGTTTCGCCAATTAGAGTCGTCCTGGTACGATGGCGACAAAATTAAGTTGTCACGCAACCGTGTTGATCGTTTAGGTTTTTTCCAAGACGTCAATGTTGAGACGAGCGAGGTTCCGAACTCCCCAGATCTGGTTGATTTGACGTTCAACGTGACGGAAAAGCCTACCGGCAGCCTTTCTCTAGGTGCCGGCGTATCCAGCAGCGATGGCTTATCTGTTTCTCTTGGAATTAATCAACAAAATGCATTCGGCTCTGGAAATTCGCTCGGAATGCAAATAAATACCAGTAGCTTTAACCGAATTATTGTTTTCAATACGACTGATCCATATTTCACTAAGGACGGTGTTTCTAGAACGATTGATTTGTATCTACGAACTGTCAGACCCTATTTTGATCCTGAAAGCTATCGTCTAGAAACAGCAGGAACAAGCCTTCGATTTGGTGTGCCTTTCAGTGAACGCGATACAGTTTTTTTTGGTGCAGGAGTAGAGAGAACCACAATTGTTACTGGTACCTTTTTGCCAACTGCTTATCAAGACTATGCCAATGTGTTTGGATTGTCCAGTACAGCTGTGCCGTTAACAGTAGGCTGGGCAAGGGACAACAGAGATAGTGCTTTAGTGCCTACTGTTGGCGTTCTGCAACGTGCGACAAGTGAAACGAGTGTCGGTGGTGAAGTTCGCTATATCCGGGGCACTTACCAGTATCAACAGTTCTTTCCAATAACCAAGCAATACAACTTTGCTTTCAATGGTGATTTGGCCTTGGGTCAAGGCACAGACGGTAAAGCTTATCCCATATTTAAAAACTTTTATGGTGGCGGCTTGGGCTCAGTGCGTGGATTCTCTCCTGGTAGTCTTGGTCCCAAAGATCCCACGACACAGGTCTCCTTGGGCGGAAACAAACGTGTTAGTGCAAATTTCGAGTTTCAAGCGCCATTTCCTGGAACAGGAAATGACCGGACCCTCCGTATGTATAGCTTTTTCGATATTGGAAACGTTTTCGCTTCCAATGAGGCCGTTGAGTTCAGTGAATTCCGTTCTTCTTTAGGTGTAGGCGTGAGCTGGATATCCCCCTTGGGTCCTTTGCGATTGGCATTTGCCACCCCAGTTAGGTCTTTCGAAGGCGATAGAATTCAAAATGTTCAATTTCAGATCGGTACGTCCTTTTAATGAAAACCATTCCCAGCCAAATTTTCCCATTCTTTTGCTCAGCGCTGTTTTTGTTCGCACCAGTTGTGCATGCGCAAGACTTTCGTATCGGCTTTATCAGTACGGAGCGAGTTTTCAAAGAGGCCAATACAGCCAAAGCTTCCCAAGCAAAACTTGAACAGGAGTTCTCCAAGCGAGAAAAAGAATTGATTGACCTGGGGGCTAGCATCAAGTCTGCGGCTGACAAGTTTGAACGCGAAGCTCCGACTCTTGCGGAAAGTCAGCGTGCTTCTCGTCAAAAGCAATTGGTTGATCAGGATCGGGATTTTCAGAGAAAGCGCAGAGAATTTCAGGAAGATCTGAACGCCCGAAAGAATGAAGAACTGCAGCAAGTTCTTGAACGTGCCAACAGGGTGGTTAAGCAGGTTGCTGAGTCTGAAAAATATGATCTGGTTTTACAAGAGGCGGTTTATGTCAATCCAAAACATGACATTACAGACAAGGTCATCAAGGCTCTCAACGCCACTCGTTAACATTGCCTAACAATTAGCATATCGGTGTGTCGCTGAAACTTGGACAGATTGCCCAGACGCTGGGTGGTGAGTTGCATGGTGACTCTGAACTTCTCATATTAGGATTAGCGCCTTTAGATATTGCAACGCCAAGTGATCTCTCTTTCTTAAGCAATCCAAAGTACAGGCAGCAGCTCATCGTTTCCAAGGCTGGTTGCGTCATCGTTGGACCTGAAATGAGACCGGAGGCGCTTGCGAGGGGAACTTGCATAGTGGTTGACCAACCCTATCTCTATTTCGCACGAACCACCCAGCTCTGGCGAAAGCACTTGGAGGTCACTCATGATCCTCAAATTCATCCAAGCGCGGTCGTTGATCAAAGTGCTCTGATTCATCCCACGGCTCGTATCGGCCCCCTTTGTGTGATCGAAAAACGCGCTTCTATCGGGGCTGGAACCGTTTTGAAATCGCGGGTGACCATCGGGGTCGATTGTCATGTGGGGGATCGTTGTATTCTGCACTCGGGGGTGGTTGTCGGTGCAGATGGGTTTGGCTTTGCGCCGAATGGTCCTGCCTGGGAGAAAATTGAGCAATTAGGGGCAGTACGAATCGGCAATGATGTCGAGATTGGAGCCAACACCTGTATTGACCGTGGAGCGATGACCGATACGGTGATTGAGGATGGGGTTAAATTGGACAATCTGATTCAGATTGGACACAACGTCCACGTGGGCAAAAATACCGCCATGGCAGGGTGCGTAGGCGTTGCTGGTAGTGCGCGTATTGGCGCCGGATGCACCTTGGGCGGTGGTGCGGTTGTTTTGGGCCATCTGACTTTGGCTGATGGCGTGAACATCTCTGCTGCCAGTGTAGTGACCCGCTCTATCTTCAAGCCGGGTCACTACACGGGTATGTTCCCGATAGACGACAATGCCGCGTGGGAAAAAAATGCAGCAACACTGAAGCAACTACACAGTTTGCGTGACCGTGTCAGGGCCCTTGAAAAATACATACAAGAGAATCCAATACCATGATGGACATTCATCAAATTCTGAAGCAGTTGCCCCATCGCTACCCTATTTTATTGGTTGACAGAGTTCTGGAAATTGAAAAAGGAAGCCGTATCAAGGCAATCAAGAACGTGTCGATCAATGAGCCTTTTTTTAATGGCCACTTCCCCCACCGGCCCGTCATGCCGGGGGTTCTGATGCTTGAAGCTCTGGCACAGGCTGCGGCTTTGCTGGCTTTTGAAACCCTGGGTGTTACGCCAGATGACAAAACTGTTTATTACTTCGCTGGTATTGACGGTGCCCGTTTCAAGCGACCCGTTGAGCCTGGCGATCAATTGATTCTCGATGTCTCGCTTGATCGAATGAAAGCTGGTATTTTTAAATTCAAGGCGCGAGCAACCGTGGGTAAGGACCTTGCTGTTGAAGCAGATCTGATGTGCACGATGCGCACTATTGCTTGATTGAGCATCATTGCCTGTGTCTCAAATTCACCCAACTGCGATCGTTGATCCTGCGGCTCAACTCGACTCCTCGGTTCAAGTGGGTCCTTTTACCGTGATTGGACCCCATGTTAAAGTGGGTGCTGGAACCACCATTGGCCCCCATTGCGTGGTTGAAGGACACACGACGATTGGTCGTGACAACCGTATTTTTCAGTTCAATTCCCTGGGGGCAATTCCTCAGGATAAAAAATATGGCGGCGAGCCCTGTGAACTGCATATCGGCGACCGCAACACCATTCGCGAATTTTGTACCCTGAACATTGGATCTCCAGGGGATAAGGGTATCACCCGAATTGGAGACGACAATTGGTTAATGGCTTATGTTCATCTGGCACACGATTGCATGGTGGGTAACAATACGATTTTCGCGAACAATTCACAGCTTGCAGGCCATGTGCACGTGGGTGATTGGGTCATACTCGGCGGCTTCACAGTGGTGCATCAGTTTGTGAAAATTGGAGCCCACAGCATGACGGCGATGTGTTCATTGTTGTTTGCCGATTTGCCTCCCTATGTCATGTGTCAAGGTCAGCCAGCACAGGCTCGAACCATGAACTACGAAGGTTTGAAGAGAAGAGGTTTTTCACAGGAACGGGTTTCTGTTGTAAAAGCGATGCACAAAGCGCTTTACAGGGATGGCTTGACCCTTGAGCAGGCTCAGTCGCAAATTGCTCAGCTGCCGCAAGCACATCCGGAATCTAAAGCAGATGTGGCGCTTATGCTGGGTTTCCTGTCCCAAACTACCCCGCAGCGCGGCATTGTTCGCTGATAACGCATGACAAAAGGCCCCTCGGTGGCCATGGTGGCCGGCGAAACCTCGGGTGATCTTCTGGCCGGCCTGATTTTGCCTGCAATGCATGAGCGGTGGTGTGAACTTGAGGCGTTTGGGATTGGTGGGCCTCAGATGGTCAAGGCAGGGTTTGATTCCTGGTGGCCGAGTGAAAAACTGGCAGTACGTGGCTATATAGAGGTGCTTCAGCACTACTGGGAGATTGTTGGAATTCGCAACCAACTCAAGGAGCGTCTGCTTAATCGTCCGCCGCAACTTTTTATTGGTGTCGATGCTCCTGATTTCAATTTGGATCTAGAGAACGCTCTTAAGAATGAAGGTATCAAGACCCTCCATTTTGTAAGTCCATCGGTTTGGGCATGGCGGCCTGAACGGCTGGACAAGATCAGGCAGAGCGTGGATCATGTTTTGTGTGTTTTTCCCTTTGAAGTCTCTCTTCTGCAAAAGCATGGAATTCCAGCTACATATGTTGGGCATCCACTTGCGAATGTGATTCCATTTCAAGTAGACCGGCTTGCAGCACGAAACAAGCTTGGACTTGGTACACAAGATCTTGTTGTAGCAGTTCTGCCTGGAAGCCGAAGGTCTGAAATCCAGTACCTTGCTTCTCGATTTTTTCAAGCTGTAGCCCTTGTTAGAAAAAAAAACAATGCTATTAAATTCGTAGTTCCAGCGGTACCTGCCTTGTTTGAGGAAATACAGAGAGCAGCTCGATACGCGGGGGTGTTTGAGGTCATTCAGTGGGTTACGGGCCAGTCTCATGTAGTCCTGGCGGCTTGTGATGTGACGCTGATTGCCAGCGGCACTGCGACGCTGGAGGCAGCGCTCTTTAAGCGGCCCATGGTCATTGCTTACAACATGAACTTCTTGTCTTGGCAGATCATGCGTCGGAAAAAGCTGCAACCCTGGGTGGGCTTGCCTAACATACTCTGCGAAGAATTTGTTGTGCCTGAATTCCTTCAAGATCAAGCCACTCCCCAGGCAATGGCGCAAGGGGTTCTGGACTGGCTCGACTCCCCGGAGAAAATGGCTATATTGGAGAAAAGGTTCGGCGATCTTCATCTTCAACTGCAGAGAGATACCCCTAAATTGGCAACCGATGCGATTGAAGCAATTTTACAAAGCTGAGCAGAAGGCGTTGGAATGGGATGTTCCAGGTTTGGTCGCTGGTGTGGATGAGGCCGGGCGGGGTCCTCTGGCGGGTCCGGTAGTGGCTGCGGCGGTGATTCTTGATGAACTCAAGCCCATCCAGGGTCTGCAAGATTCTAAAAAACTCACCGCACTCCGTCGTGACAAGCTGTTTGATGAAATTCGTGCCAAAGCGTTGTGCTTTTCGATCGCTGAAGCCTCTGTAGAAGAAATTGACACACTCAATATTCTCCAGGCCACATTGCTGGCAATGCGACGAGCTGTTATGGGGCTTCGTCTCAAGCCGGTCAAGGTGCTGGTAGACGGAAACCAGCTTCCCAGGTTGGACGTTCTTGCCGAAGCTATCGTTCAAGGGGATGCCAAGGTACAGTCCATATCCGCAGCCTCAATATTGGCTAAAGTGCACCGTGACCGTTGGTGTGCTGAGCTGGACCAACAATTTCCGCAATATGGTTTCTCTGGACACAAAGGCTACGGCACCGCTGCTCATCTGGCCGCCTTGCGACAGTTTGGGGCTTGCCCTGAGCATCGTAAATCTTTCCGACCGGTTGCAGAGGTGCTTGCATGATGGTGCCCAGCTACGTCAGTTCCCGAGACAACCCGCTGATCAAGGAAATGAAAAGACTCGCTCATGACACGGTCGCATACCGTAAAAACGAGCGATTCTGGATAGAAGGAGACCACCTCTGTGATGCGGCTATTAAACAAGGCCTGATCCCTCGCATTGCCGTATTCTCTGAGGGGTATTGGTCTTTATGCCAAGACAGATATAAATCTATAGCTATCAAAAATATAGTAATTAATACTGCTTTGTATCAGGAAATAAGTACTTTGGATTCTCCCTCCAAGATGGGTTTTGTCATGGACCTTCCGAAGGGTGAACCTATCCAGAATGGTGTTCCCTCGGTCATTCTTGATCGGGTTCAGGACGCCGGTAACGTCGGATCTATTTTGCGCAGTGCCGCAGCATTTGGTTTTCGGCAAGTGATTGCACTCAAAGGAACGGCTGCACTGTGGGCGCCTAAGGTATTAAGGGCTGGCATGGGAGCTCACTTTGGATTGCAACTCCACGAGGCGTTGGATCTCCGCGATTTGGAAGAAATGCAATTGCCATTTGTTGTCACCAGCTCACATCAGGGGAAGTTAATCCAGAACCTTAAGCTACCCAGCCCGTGTGCCTGGGTTCTGGGTCATGAAGGGCAGGGCGTATGCCCCGAACTGGTAGAACGCGCCGCAATGCAAGTCCGTATCGGACAGCCTGGTGGTGAAGAGTCCCTGAATGTGGCGGCCGCAGCGGCTATTTGTTTGCACCTCAGCAGTCTGACGCAGATCTGAATTTCAGCTGCTGAATTTTCCCCTGAGTTTCTATCTCAGGACAGTTCCCTGCGCACAATAGCTGCACCTTCTGCCAGGGACTTCAGTTTTCCAAACGCTGTAGCGCGGGATAAATACTTCATACCGCAGTCAGGTGCAGGAATCATTCGATCCGCACTGACATGTTTCAAACCCGCCCGGATGCGAGCCGCCACATCTTCGCCTGTCTCAATCTTGGGACTGCCCAGATCGATCACTCCGAGCAGGATCTTCTTGTTCGACAAATCCTTGAGCATGCCTAGATCAAGCGCGGGTTGGGCGCATTCGATTGAAATTTGCTCTGCTGTCGAATCTGCAAGCTGAGTGAGAAATGAATACCCTGTAGGTTTCTGACCCGCCACGACTGCTGCGTAACCGAAGCACAAATGCACCACGGTGGGAATGGTGACGCCTTGCAGTGCCCGGTTGATGGCTTGCACTGCAAAGCGGTTGGCCGCCACTGGATCGTTGCGCAACCATGGCTCATCCAGTTGGATTACGTCAGCCCCAGCAGCCTGCAGGTCCAGTACCTCCTGATTGACTGCCGCCGCAAACGCCATTGCCATCTCGTCTATATCGGCGTAGTAGTCGTTGTGGGCTTGCTGCGCCATAGTGAAGGGGCCAGGCAAGGTGATCTTGATCTTTCGGTCCGTGTTGGCTCGCAGAAACTGGAGGTCGCGCACTTCAACTGCGTGCTTGCGGCTGATCGGCGCATGAACCCGTGGTACCCGAATCTGTTTTCCGATGGTGTTGGTAATGATTGAGGGATTCTCTGCATCAACGCCTTCGAGCGCAGCAACAAAGTAGTTTGAATAACTTTCACGGCGCATTTCACCATCGGTGATGATGTCGATGCCGGCGCGTTCCATATCGCGTATCGCCAAGAGCGTCGCATCGTCATGAGCTTGCTGCAAAAGCTCGGCGGGAATACGCCACAATTCGCGCATATTGGCACGGGGAACACCTTTGGAGAGCAGATCGCGATCAATAAGCCAGTCGGGCTGCGGATAACTTCCAACAACGGTGGTGGGCAATAGCATGGGTGGCAATCAAAGAAATTGGTTGATGAATTCTAGAGGCGAACTATTTCACACAGGTGCACGCCCCTGGCAGGTAAACGCGATTTTGACTGTTTCTACAAAGAAATTTTCTATTGATGACAATTATCATAACGGTAAAAATTTATCATTCATATATCAAATTCCACATGCATCGATTTCCGATAAAAACATAAATACTGTTACAACAGCGCTTTCATCACATCAGGAGAAAACCATGGCACAACTCGAAGTTCACGATCTGGCTCAGGCCGTGATTGACCGCATGACCGAATGCAACGAGCCCCGTTTCAAAGAGGTAATGACTTCTTTGGTCAGGCACATCCACGCCTTTCTCAACGAGATGCAGATCACTCCCGACGAATGGATGAGTACCATCGAGTTTTTAACGGCCACGGGCAAAATGTGTGATGAGAAGCGGCAGGAATTCATTCTTCTATCCGACACCTTGGGTATCTCTATGGCTGTTGTTGCCATTGCACAGGCTCAAGGTGCTGCTGCACTGAAAGCCAATCCGCCCAAGCTGGCACCTACCGAGGCTACGGTGCTAGGTCCCTTCTTTTGGGATGGCGCTCCAGAATTGGAGCTCGGTTCTGACATCAAGGGAGCTAGCTCAGGAACACCGGCACTTTATATTGGGAAAGTCACCGATACCTCGGGTAAACCTGTGGCCAACTGCACTATGGATGTATGGTCGGGAGATGACGATGGGTTTTATGATTTACAAAAAGGTGCAGAAGCCCCAATGGAACTGCGTGCCCGATTCCATACCGACAAGGAGGGCAATTACCGCTTTTGGTCGATCCGGCCGTCTTATTACCCTGTTCCTGATGACGGCCCGGTTGGAGTAATGTTGCGCCGCATGGGGCGCCATCCAAACCGACCCGGTCACATGCATACCATGCTCATCGCTTCAGGATACGAGAAGTTGATTACCCACTTGTTTGTATCTGACAGCCCGTTTCTGGACTCCGATGCGGTATTTGGCGTTCGAGATAGTCTGGTGGTCAATTTTGCGCCGCATTCTGCCGGAACCGCTCCTGATGGCCGGGTGATGGATAAACCTTATCACGTAGCACATTACGACTTCCGTCTTGTGCCTTCAGCATGAGATCTGGGTTAAATCCTCGGAGCTACATTTTTAAAATTGGTAAAGCGACAGTGTGGCGATCGGCGATTTGTAAGTCAAACGAAGACACCGTCGTGGTTCGCGTTGCAGATTTGTCTGAGGATCTGATTGTTCATTTGAATTTTGGCGATTATTTCTACCTGTTGCTCACAGGCAAGCGCGCAGATACCGGTCTCATTTGATGGTGAACGGCACTTGAAGTCACATCGCCGCCTTTGTTGGGTCAGCACAATGATGACTTTGCACAGCCGGAAAGTTCCGTGCGCTTGGCGCATCCAGCAGCAAGCGCAGCGGTAATCCCCCCAATTTCCACAGCTCACAGAAGTAGAGATGTTATGCAGCCTTGGCCAGATGCTGCTTTGGGGTGAAACCGCCCAAGGCCATGTTCGGG
>JBILKC010000177.1:0-5925 GCA_044376885.1 Hylemonella sp.
CGCCACCGCCACCGCCGCCACCGCAGGCAGATAGCAAAGCAGACACCATCACTAACAGGGAAGCCAATAAAGATTGATTTTGCATTTCAGACAGCCAAAGAAAAATGCAGTATGTTAAACAATTGTCTTGGCCGGCTCCAAGCAACCAGTTTCTCGGTCTTTGGCTAATCGCGGGGATTACCCTTGAACCCAAGATGCTGCTCGCGCGTCATCTCATCCCCACTGACTCCCTGCCGATCACCCCTGAACTGGCAAGCAGCTTGAGCCGTGCTGACTGCCACTCTGACAAGGCCCGAATGCGCTCTTGTCTGGCGTCTGCCAAAGCCGCTTGCGCCGTGATCATCTCCAAAATGTCACTGACACCGCGCTCGTAGCGCCGCTGCACGCTGGCCGCCGCCTCTTGTGCCCAGCGTTGCAGGTCATGGGATGCTTCCAGGTTGTCCAGCGCGGCCAGTGCATCCGCATGGGTGCGCACCACTTCCAACAAAATTTGGCGCTCACTGTCTTGCAGCTCTGCACTGCGCTGCTCTGCCAGCGCTTGTGCGCCGCGCACCTTGTAGGTTCGCCCAAACCCCTCAAACAAGGGAATATTGAGCGTCACGCTAGCAAGGGTTTGCTGTGTCTTCGTGCTGCTCAGTCCCTGACCCGGTCTGCCGTTGTCGTAGTAGTTGGTGCTGAAATCCAGTGTGGGAAAGCCCTCGGCCTCGGCAGACTTGATTTTTTCCTGGGCAGCACTTAGCTGCGCACGTGCAGCCAGCACGCTCGGGTGGTTCGTGGCGCGTTCCAGCCACAGGTCCAGGTCTGACTTGAGGTCACTCATCAGGGGGGTGGTTGCCCCCATGGGTGCGCCACTGGCAGCCTCTTGCACCGAGAGTCCGGTGCGGTGATTCAAGCCGGCCAAATTCATCAACACCGCTTGCGCCTTGTCATACGCTCCCTTGGCACGGCTACGCTCCAGGCGTGCCTTGGCCAATGCGGTGGCGGCCTGCAAGGTGTCTGAAGGTGCACCCACACCCTGGTTTTGGCGTCGCGTTGAGATATCCAAGGTAGTCTGGGCCAGTTCCTCGGTTTGCTGGCGGGCCAGCCATGCTGCGCGCGTGGTCTGCACATCAAAATAGGCCGACACCACATTGCTCAGCAGTTTTTGCAGCAATGCGTTGTGGCTAAACAGTGCCGCATCAAGCAGCTGCTGCGCAGATCGTTGGTTTGCAGAGCGGGTGCCCAAGTCCCACAATCGCCAGGTGAAGTTGGCACTGGCGGTTTCACCCTTTTGCGCGTTTGTCTCTAGCGCGGTGCCAGGGTAGCGCGTCTCGTCCCTTACGGTACCCACTGTCATATTTGCAGTGGGAAGGTTGGCTGCCCGGGCTTCACCGAGGGCAGCGGCCTGCACTTTGATGGCAGCCCATACCGCACGTACCTGCGGGTTGCTGCACAGTGCCAGATCCACCGCCTGCTCCAGCGCCAATGGCTGGGTGTTATTCCACTCGGGTCCACAGGGGTAAACGCGGCTATCACCTGGCAAGGGCCAGCCGCTGGCCATCTGGGGCGGCAGGCTAGACAGCGGATCGCCCTCAGACTGCGCCACCGCCATGTGCATGCCCAGTGCAGTGATGGCTATGCCCCACAATATCTTGGGCCAGACACGGCAGGGCAGTCTTGCTAGACCCTGAAAGCCACGGTGAGGGCCTGGGGGTAGGCCTTGGTGATTAGCGTTCATTCAGGGCCTCGCGCTGGTGCTGTAACAACGGTGAGAGCACGTATTCAATGATGCGTCGCTCCCCGGTCTTGATCTCCACATTCGCGGACATGCCCGCCGACAGGGGCATGGTCTTGCCATTGACCACAATATCGGCGCGGTCCAGGGTGACGCGCACTGAATAAATCAGCCCCTGCTTTTCATCTTCGATAGCGTCACGCGAGACCGCCGTAACCCGCCCTGGCACCGTGCCGTACTTGGTGTACTCAAAGGCGTCGATCTTCACGGCAGCTACCTGGCCTGGCTGCACAAAACCGATGTCTTTGTTCTGCAAAAAAGCCTCCACCTCGACTTGATTTTCTTGCGGCACGATCAGCATCAATGGCTGGGCTGCCGGCACCACGCCTCCGACGGTGTGTACCGTGAGTTGCTGCACCGTGCCGTCTACCGGCGCCAGTAGTTTCAGCAAGCGGCTGTGCTGTTTTGCCTTGTGCGCGTCCAGGGTGTTGGCCACGGCAATTTTCTGCGCCTCGGTCAATGCTTCTTGTGCGTCGCGTCGCGTTTGCGCAACCAGCGCTGCGCGTTGGTTCTTCGCGTCATGGAGCTGGCCCTGCACATCCACGCGCATCTGCTCTTTCTCCAGCCAGGCGTGTCTTGAAACATCGCCATTCTTTGCCAAGGCTTCATAGTCCTTTGCACGCTCGCTGGCCAAGCGCAGGGCGGCACTGTAACGCTCAATCTCGTCATCCAGCCGGGTCTGCTTGGCCATGAAATCGCGGTACTGGTCTGCCAGTTGCAGGCGTGCTGCCTGCCACAGGTCTTGCGGAACCGACAGGCTGTTGGCCGACGGCAACTCGGGGGGCGTTGCAGGCGACATTTGCGCCAGGGCTGCCAGCAAGGCACGGGAGCGTGCGGCTTGCAGGCGCGCCTGAGCAGCGGCATCATCGGCTTTGGCGTGGTCCGCATCGGGGGCGCTGGCATCCAGCTCGACAAGCAAGTCACCTGTCTTCACCTTCTGGCCTTCGCGCACATGTAACGACCGTACCGAGGCCACATCAATTGAGGCTAGGGTCTTGGTACGCTGGCTGGGGATGATCTTGCCGCTGGCATTGACCACGATATCCATGTGGCCAATTACCGACCACAAAAACGCCGTGGCCACCATCGCTATCAGGATGCGCGCGCTGTACTTTGCGGTGGCCGACACCGGTTTTTCTGAAATGGCCAAAGCGGCCGGTAAAAACTCTGCCTCGTCTTGGTTAAACAGCCCGCCGCCCAGTGTTTTGCGCACCCCCCAGTAATGCGCAAACACATCCCAGTAGCGCTTGAGTAACTCCCTGTACGCAGCCGCCCGCTGCCGCAGACTCATGGCGCACCTCCGTTGGCTGGAGCAGCATCCCCGCAGCCTTGTTGCAGTGCATACAAGTGGCTGTAAACGCCTTTCGGGTTTTTCAGTAATTCCGCGTGACTGCCCACCTCCACAATCTGCCCCCGATCCATCACCACAATGCGGTTGGCCTCGCGTACGGCTGAAAGCCGATGCGCAATGATCAGCACTGTGCGCCCCCTGCAAATACTTCGCATATTGTCCTGAATGATTTTTTCTGACTCGTAATCCAGCGCACTGGTCGCCTCGTCAAATATGAGAATGCGCGGGTTGGAGATCAGCGCACGTGCAATCGCCACGCGTTGGCGCTGCCCCCCTGACAGACCGGTACCATGTTCGCCCACCGGCGTGTCATAACCCTCAGGCAACTCGCAGATGAATTCATGCGCCCCGGCCAACTTGGCAGCAGCAATGATGGGCTCAATCGGCAGCGATGGGTCAGACAGGGCAATGTTGTCCCGAACACTGCGGTTAAACAGCATGTTCTCTTGTAGCACCACGCCCATCTGCTGGCGCAGCGAGGTGGTGTCGATGATGGCAATGTCCTGCCCGTCCACCAGCACCCGGCCCCGGTCTGGCACATAAAGGCGCTGCACCAGCTTGGTCAAAGTGCTTTTGCCTGAACCTGAACGCCCCACAATCCCAATGACTTCGCCAGGCTGAATCTGCAAAGACAAAGCCCGGATCACATCGGGGGCGTCGGGACGGTAGCGAAACGACACCTGGTCAAACTCGATAGCCCCAGCCAAGCGCGGAATGCGGGTCTTTTGGCCCAGCACTTCGGTGCGGGTGTTGAGTATGTCACCCAGGCGGCTCATGGAGATGCCCACCTGCTGGAAGTCGTTCCAGAGCTGTGCCAGCCGCAGTATGGGTGAGGCCACTTGCCCGGCCAGCATATTGAAAGCCACCAGTCCGCCCACGGTCATCTGGCCGTCAATCACCAGCGTGGCACCCAGCCACATGATGGCAACCGTGACCAGCTTACTCACCAGGGTAACGCCACCACTGGCCACCATTGATATATTAGCCGTAGACAGCCCGGCGGCAACATAGCCAGCAAGCTGCTTTTCCCACTTTTGCTGCCAGCGGGGCTCTACTGCCATGGCCTTGACGGTGTCAATACCGCCCAAGGTTTCCACCAGAAAGGACTGGTTCTCTGCGCCTTTGTTGAATTTTTCGTTTAGGCGCTCACGCAGGATGGGGGTGAAGACCAGCGAAAGCGCAATATAGATCGGGATCGAGACCAGCACAATGAGTGTCAGCCAGACGCTATACCAAAGCATCACCGCGATAAAGACAAACGAGAACAGCACATCGAGCAACGACGTCATCGCGTTGCCGGTCAAAAAGCTGCGGATGTTCTCCAGCTCGCGCACCCGCGCCACCGAGTCCCCCACCCGGCGGCTCTGAAAATAGGCCAATGGCAAAGCCAGCAAGTGGTTAAACAAGCGCGCACCCAGCTCCACGTCAATCTTGCTGCTGGTATGGGCAAACACGTAGGTGCGGATGCCGGTTAAAACCGCCTCGAACAGGGTTGCGCAGATCAGCCCAATGGCAATGACATTGAGCGTTTTCATGGCGTGGTTGACCAGCACCTTGTCCATCACCACCTGAAAGAACAGGGGCGTGATCAGGCCAATGAGCTGCAGCACCAGGGAAATCAGCAGCACTTCCCCCAGCAGCTTGCGGTATTTGACGATGGCCGGAATGAACCAGGTGAAGTCAAACTGCGCCGTCTCGCCCGCAAAGTTGGCCTTGCTGGTGAACAAAATGACTTCACCGCCATACTGCTGCGCGAACTCGTCCAGACTCCAGACCTCAGGCGATTGGCCTGGGCGCTGGATCAGGATGCGCAAGGCCGGGTTTGGCGAAGCAGCCTCCGGGCTTTGCACCCGCGCAAGGATGAAGAATTCACCACTGGGGTCCTGCACCATGGCTGGCAGCGGCGTTTGGGCCAGCCGCTCCAGCGGTTGCTTGAGCACGCGCGCACTCAGGCCCAGGCTTTTGGCAGCCAATTGCACCAGGCTGGTATCAAAAGGCGCTTTGCCAAAGGTGTGCTGCAGTTGCTGCGCGTCAGCCGCCAGCCCATGAAAACTTGCCAACATCAGCAAACACGCCAAGCCACTGTCGGGCTTGGCCTCTTGGCTTGCTTCCTGCGTGAGGGCAAGTGTTTGCTGCTCCATCCCTATCCCTAAATTTATTTTCATCACATTGCTGGCAGCTTGTTCAGTGGTCTTCTAACTAAGCGCAGTTATTCGACCATCAATTCGCCAAACCGATTAGGTCTTGCTTGACCCGCTGCATGACTTCTTCCCAATCCCCAGCACGGGTCTGTTTATACAGCTTCACCATGGGATACCAGGGGCTATCAGTGCGGTCTTTTAGCCAGCGCCAGCAGTTGTCAAAGCGATTGAGTATCCATACTGGCTTGCCCAAGGCCGCAGCCAGATGGGCTACCGAGGTGTCCACTGAGATCACCAAGTCCAGGTTTTCAATCAAGGCAGCCGTGTCGCTGAAGTCTTGCAGGTCCGCGCTGTAGTCTGCAATGGGCGGGCCGGGCCAGCCCGAGCGTAGGGCGGCTGCAAGTTCTGACGCTGTGGGTTCGCCCTTTTGCAGACTGATGAAATCAACTTCCAGGCTCTCAAGAATTTCAAGTTGGGCCAGCGGAAGGTTCCTGCGTTCATTGACTGCCCACACCTCAGGCTGCTGGGGTCGAAATCCGCCCGACCAGACCAGTCCCACCCTAGGTCGGCTCTTGACGCCCAGTTTGTGCTGCCACAACTTGGACTTCTCGGGCTCAGCAAATAGATACCTGCCACAGCTGGGGATGGTGTCCAGACGC
>JBILKC010000178.1:0-5913 GCA_044376885.1 Hylemonella sp.
TGCCAGCCACGACGACGCCCTGTCAGCGTTGCGGGCGCATACGGCCCAGGCGCACACACTTCATCTGGACATCCGCTTTACCGGCAGCGTGGACGCCATTCGAGCGCTCAACGAAGGCCGCTGCGTGATGGCCGGCTTTCATACCCGTCACCCGATCGACACGAGTTCAATGGCGCGGCAGACCTACCGCAACCTGCTCAGACCCGGTCTGCACAAAATCATTGGTTTTGCCCGGCGGTCTCAGGGCCTGATGGTGGCCAAGGGAAACCCGTTGGGCCTGACTTCTATCCAAGACCTCGGTTCCAAACGGGCCCGCTATGTCAATCGGGCTCTGGGCACCGGCACGCGTTTGTTGCTCGACGAGCTGTTGGCAGATGCCGGATTGCCGGCATCCCAATTAACAGGTTATGCGCTGACAGAGTCATCTCATTCAGCTGTAGCGCAGGCCGTTGCATCCAATCAGGCCGATGCAGGTTTGGGCATTGAAGCTGCTGCACGTGCGCGCGGACTTGACTTTATCCCCTTGGTTCTGGAGGACTACCACCTCGTCTGCCTTAAATCAGCCCTGCAGGAACCAGCTGTTGAAGCCTTGTGCAAGGTGCTCAAAAGCGCCTCGTGGCAGACGATGCTGCTTGACATACCCGGCTACCATTTGGCCAGCCCCAATACCTCGGGTCAGGTGTTGTCGCTCAACCAGACTCTGCCCTGGTGGCGCTACCGAACCAGGAAAAACCACGCAGTCTAGATTGCGCAGGACCGGAAACCGGCAAAGATGTCGTCGCGGCCTGGCAAATAAAAGTTACGGAACCGCACTGACTTCATGCGCGCGCGTGTGGCAAACGAGGCACCACGCAGGACCTTGTGCGTGCCGAACCACGGCTCGGAGTAATCCCGGTACGGGTCTGCCACAAAACCTGGGTAGCCGAGAAATGGAGAACAGGTCCACTCCCATACCTCGCCCCAATGAAAACCGCGCCGGGCTGCGGTCTGTGCTGCCACCTCCCATTCAGTTTCAGTTGGCAAACGCCGCCCAGCCCAGCGGCACCAGGCGTCAGCCTCCCACCAGCTCAAGTGCATGGCACTCTGGTTGCCCGGTCGACGCACCGGCTGACCAAAGTGCACCTGAATCACTGAGCCCGACCCGATACCAGAACCCCCGAGACCTGAGCCTAGCCCGCCAATCTGCTGCACGTGGCGGGGCGCGCGACGACCTTCTCGACGAACCTGCGCCTGCAACCACTCCCAACCCTGCGGATGCCAATACACACTCTGGTCATAACCGCCATCCATGACAAATTCGGCATACTGCGCCCAGCTCACGGCTTGGGCATCAATCTCGAACTCCGGCACCAAGACCTCATGGGCCGGGCGTTCATTGTCAAAAGTGAACCCCCGGCTACCGTCAAGACCGGTCTGCCAGCGGGTTGTCGCCATGTGCAGTGGCTCACGGGGCGCATGGGGAGCTGGCATGACGATCTTCAGGGGCAAGCCCAGGTTCTGCGCCATATAAATGAGCGCCTCACCATGCATGTCTTCATGAAACAGGGCTATCCGGTAGAAATACAGCGCCGGGTCTGTGTCGGGCGTCTTGTCCAGCAGATCCAGTGTGGACTCCAGAGTGGTCAGCAGGTAGTTCTTGATGTCTTGCAATCCCGGCAACCCAAGACTCCAGCGGGTGTCATGGGCTACGCGACTGGAATCCCACCACCGGTCCGCATGAGCCAGGACAGACGCCAGGCAGGCAGCTTCGGGGTCGCATTCAGTGCCTTGATGGCGCAACAGGTTACGCCCGATCCAGCGCTCCTGAAACCAGCCGATGTGCCCTAACTCCCACAGAGGCGGATTGAGCTCTGGTCGACGGGGTACCACAAAATTCGTCTGAGTCAACGCGGCCTCGTACTGCGCCATCAAATACAGCGTGTGGTTGCGCGCATCCATTAGCGCCAATGACAAGTTCTGCCCATCCTGCCGGCGGATGTCGGGGCTATCAGTGTAAGCAGGGGTCAAAGGAACCGTCATGGCACCATTATTGCTTGTATCTATCGTCTACAAATTCATGATGAAAATGCAAAATAAAGTTCTTAAATGGACCATGCTACCGATAAGCTGCGTTGAGGTTCAGCAGGTCGCATCCGCTCACTTCAAAATCGGAGATGTTTGTGTCAGGTTTACTTAAAATCGCGCTTGGGATTGACTGGGTCAGCGACAAATTCGGGAAAATAGCCGCCTTTGCCGTCATGGCAGCTGCCATGATCTCTGCGGGCAATGCTTTTGTCCGTTACGGCTTGGACATCAGCTCCAATGGCTGGCTGGAAATTCAGTGGTACCTGTTCTCCATCGCCGTGATGCTGGGCGGCCCGATAGTCCTCAAACTCAACGAGCATGTCAGGGTTGATATTTTTTACGACAAGCTCAAGGGAAACGGCCCTGTGTTTGTTGACCTATTTGGTCTGGTTTTTTTCCTGTTGCCCGTGATGGTCTTGATGGTCTATTTCAGCTGGCCGTTGTTTGTCAAGATGTACATCTCGGGTGAAATGTCTCAGAACTCCGGCGGTTTGATTCGCTGGCCTGCCATGATGATGCTGCCTTTGGGCTTTGGCTGGATGTTCCTGCAAGGCTTGAGCGAAATCATCAAGCGGGTTGCCTACCTGCAGGGTAATTACCAAATGGACACGCACTATGAAAAGCCGGTGCAGTAGCGCCTGGGCAATGTGCTTGCGAAGCTCGAAACAAGTCGATTTCAGGAATAAAAAATGGTAATGGAAAATTTTGCCCCGATCATGTTCGTGGGCCTGGTCTTCATCATGCTGATTGGCTTTCCAGTGGCATTTTCCCTGGCGGCGCTGGGTTTGTTCAGTGGTTTCTTTGCCATCGAAATGGGCTGGTTCCCAGCCAGCTTCATGGCCAATCTGCCGCTCAACATCTTCGGTATTCTGAGCAATGACCTGCTGCTGGCCATTCCCTTTTTCACCTTCATGGGCTCCATTCTTGAGAAGTGCGGTCTGGCGGAGGACATGCTTGATTCCATGGGTCAGTTGTTTGGCCCGGTGCGCGGCGGTTTGGGTTACTCCGTCATCATCGTCGGCTTCATTCTGGGGGCCATCACCGGCACTGTGGCTGGCCAGGTGATTGCGATGGCCATGATCTCCTTGCCTGTCATGATCCGCTATGGCTACAACATGCGCTATGCCACTGGGGTTCTGGCGGCCTCTGGAACCATCACGCAGCTGGTCCCGCCGTCCTTGGTGCTGGTAGTACTGGCTGATCAGTTGGGTCGCTCGGTCGGCGACATGTACAAAGGTGCCTGGGGCCCATCGCTGTTGCAAATTCTGATTTTTGCCCTCTACACTTTTGCGCTCGGAATGGTCAAACCACACCATGTTCCAGGTGTTCCCAAAGAGGCTCGCACGCTCAATGGCTGGGCTCTGTGGGCCAAGTGCTTGCGCGGCATTATTCCTTCGGCAGTACTGATTTTTGCGGTGTTGGGCTCCATGGGCGGACTGCCCGGCATGAACACCGCGATTGCCACCCCGACTGAAGCGGGTGCCATGGGGTGTGTGGGTGCTCTGGTTCTTGCAGCCATACACAAGCGTCTGGACAAAGACCTGATCTGGCAGGCCATGGTTGGTACCATGCGCCTGACCGCCATGGTCGCCTTCATCTTGATTGGCTCGCGCGTTTTCTCCATGGTCTTTCAGGGTGTGGACGGCGCGCTCTGGGTGGAGCATCTGCTGACCGGCTTGCCTGGAGGCCAGACCGGCTTCCTGATTGTGGTCAACATTTTTGTGTTTTTCCTGGCCTTTTTTCTCGACTTCTTTGAGATCGCCTTCATCATCGTGCCCATGCTCGGGCCAGTGGCTGACAAGATGGGCATCGACCTGATCTGGTTCGGCGTTCTCCTGTGCGTGAACATGCAGACCAGCTTCATGCACCCGCCATTCGGCTTTGCGCTGTTCTACCTGCGCGGCATTGCAGACACCCTGTTCAAGGAAAAACGCATAGACGTGGCCGTGAAGTCCAGCGACATCTACATGGGCTCAATCCCCTGGGTGATCATGCAACTGGTTCTGGTTGCGATTGTGATTTTTGTGCCTGAAACGGTCACTGCATTCCTCGATAAGGACGTCCAAATCGACCTGGACAAGGTCCAGATTGAAATGCCAGCCAGTGATATGCCCAGCCCGGGTGAGGCAGAGCTCAAACCGGGAGAAGCCGCTACGGCAGGCGAACAGGACAAGGCGGCTGCAGATGAAGAGAAAAGGATTGAAGACCTGTTCAAGGAAAAAAAGTAGCCCCGGACTTCACACTGATTGCACCCAAGGTACCCTATATGTCCGAGTCATTGATGGAGAACCTAGGTCCGCCGCCCTTTCGTTTTTCACCCCAAACCCCGGACCTGTGCGCTTCGGCATACACGTTGGCCTTCAAGATGCTTACTTGCGGCATGGTGGCTCTTGCATCTTTATGGCTGACATCGCTTTGGAGCAAAGGGGCGCTGGGTTCAGGTGGCAGCTCCGGACTGGCCTGGTTCATCACCGCCCTGGCGCTCATGCTCTACACCTCTTGGCATATTCTGACCAGCACCACACGACTGGACGCGACCACCTTGCATCAAAGCTGGGTTTGGGACAAAAAAATGGAACTACGAGAATTGGCTTATTGCAGGATGATTCGATTCCCAGGCTTGGACTGGCTGATCGCGCCACGCCTTTATGCCAGAACCCTGTCGGGCAAGTTCAGCGTTTTTTACGTCGCTGAACCGCACCTGATTTCAGAGTTTGAGCGGCTGGCAAAAGAAGTCGCGCAGTTTCGGCGCCTCTAAATCAAGCGTTGCGCATCCTTCCAAGGACGCGCGCCTCAATGCCAAGTTGAAGGCTAACAAGGCTTTAGTCCGACTACAATTCGATGCTTTGCATACACAAGCAAGCCCAACCCCTTTTGTCACGCTGGAGACACCATGCAGGCCTTACTGAAACTCTCAAAGCTGATTGATGCCATGAGCACCACCATCGGCAAATTGACGATGTGGCTGATTCTGGCCACCACCTTGATCAGTGCGGGCAATGCGATTGTGCGCAAGGCTTTTGACATGAGCTCCAATGGGCTGCTTGAAATTCAGTGGTACTTGTTTGCTGCAGTCTTCATGCTGGGATCTGGCTACGGATTTCTTAAAAACTCCCATGTTCGAATTGACTTTATATCCTCCAAGTTGACAGATCGAACCCGCAACTGGATTGACGTACTGGGCATCCTCCTCGTGCTTATTCCATTTTGCGTGCTGCTGATAGACCTGAGCTGGCCAGCCTTTGTAAACGCCTATAACAATGGTGAGATGTCGCAAAACGCCGGCGGCTTGATCCGTTGGCCGGTTTATTTACTCGTTCCTCTGGGTTTTACCCTCCTCATCATCCAGGCATTTTCCGAGTTGATCAAGCGAATTGCATTCTTACGGGGCTTCATAGAAGACCCGATTGGGGGCGAGGCTGCAAAATCTGATGAGCAAAAGCACCTTGAAGAACTTGAACGCGTGGCTGAAGCCCGCCTGACAGGAGATAAATAAATGGAAGCCGGCTTTCTCGCTCAAAACTTTGTGCCCATCATGTTCGCAGGTCTTTTTGTCCTGCTGCTCACCGGCTTTCCGGTTGCCTTTGGACTGGCGGCAACAGGCCTGGCATTTGGTTTGATTGGAATGGAGGCCGGACTCTTTCCGGCCACGCTGTTTCAGGCACTGCCCTCGCGGATCTTCGGCATCATGCAGAACGACACCCTGCTGGCAATCCCCTTCTTTACCTTCATGGGCATCATTCTGGAACGCTCGGGCATGGCTGAAGACCTGCTCGAGACGGTGGGGCAGGTGTTTGGCCCCTTGCGGGGCGGGCTGGCCATTGCCGTGATTTTGGTTGGGGCGCTGCT
>JBILKC010000179.1:0-5885 GCA_044376885.1 Hylemonella sp.
CTCGCCGCTGCCGCTCTTTTTTTCTTTGTTGTACAGCGACCTCCCGTCACTCCTGAAGCATTCATACCTGAAAGGTAAAACCATGAAACGACGTCTTCTTTTGGCAGGAATTCCTGCATTGGGTGTCACAGCGTTGTCGGGCTGTGCATCCCACTCCATTTCAGACTACGCTGCGGAGAAGCCATTGCTGGATTTGCGCAGTTATTTCAATGGCACCATAGACGCCTATGGTGTTTTTACCGACAGATCCGGCATGGTCGTCAAGCGCTTCACGGTGGTGATGCGTTGCACCTGGCAGGGCGCACCGGGCCAGGAAGAGGGCGTGCTGGATGAAGACTTTGTTTATTCAGACGGCACCCTGCAAAAGCGAATCTGGCGGCTCAAGCGCCGCCCCGGGCCCAGCGGCCAAGGGCTCTACGTGGGCCGGGCTGACGACGTTGTGGGCGAGGCGCTTGGGGAAGAACGTGGCAATGCCTTTTATTGGACTTACACCCTGAGCTTGCCGGTGGACGGACGTATTTTTGAAGTCCGCTTTGATGACTGGATGTACCTGATGAATGACAAGGTCATGTTGAACAAGGCCACCATGAGCAAATGGGGTGTTCGGCTGGGTGAGGTCACCCTGACGTTTGTCAAGCGGGCCTGAGTCATGTCGCTGAACCCGACAATCCCTGACTGGGGTGGCAAAGTGGTCTGGCTGGTTGGTGCCTCTACTGGCATTGGCCGGGCTACCGCCGACGCCTTGCATGCGGCAGGCGCTACGGTGTATGTGTCTGCCAGAAATGCAGACCTGCTCAACGCCTGGGTTGCCGAGCACCCGGGTTCGGATGCGCAAGGTCAGCCCAGGTCCGTGGCCCTGGCGATTGATGTGATGGATGCCAGCGCGGTTCAATCTGCAGCCAGGCAAATTCTGGCGCGCCACCCGATGGATCTGGTGATGTACTGCGCCGGTCATTACAAGGAAATCCGGGCCAGCCATTTCAGTCTGGCTGAAATGCTCAAACACCAGAACATCAACTATGTGGGCGCTCTGCATGTGTTGGATGCGGTATTGCCGGCGCTGCTGTCCCAGGCTGGGCGCAAGCCCGGAGGCTCTGCAGGGCACATCAGCCTGGTCAGCAGCGTGGCGGGTTTTCGTGGGCTGCCCAACAGCCTGGCTTATGGGCCGACCAAGGCCGCACTGATCAACCTTGCCGAGGCGCTGTACCTGGATTTGCATGAGCTCAAGATCGGCGTCAGTGTGATCAATCCGGGTTTTGTTGAGACACCGCTGACCGCACAAAACAAGTTCACCATGCCCGCCCTGATCAAGCCCGAACAAGCCGCGGCTGAAATTCTGGCGGGTTGGGGCAAGGGTGATTTTGAAATCCACTTTCCCAAACGCTTTACCCGCTGGCTCAAGCTCCTGCGCTTGCTGCCGTATCGCTGGTATTTTCCAGCTGTCAGAAAGATCACCGGCTTATGAGCGAATCGTTTGCACGCATCATCGATTTTTTCGAAGGACTCAGCCCCGACAGTGTGAGCCGCTTTGGCGAGTTTTATACGCCGGACGCTTACTTCAAGGACCCCTTTAACGAGGTCAAGGGCTTGGCAGACATTCAGCGTATTTTTCGTCACATGTATGTGGCGCTGGAGTCGCCGCATTTTGTCGTGACCGGTCGCGTGGTCGATGGCAATCAGTGTTTCCTGACCTGGGATTTCAAATTCCGATTCAAAGCCTACAGCCCCGCGCGAGACCAGGTGATACGCGGCACCACACATCTCAAATTGGCCAGCGATGGCCGCATTGAATTCCACCGGGATTACTGGGACGCCGCAGAGGAACTCTACGAAAAACTGCCTGTGGTGGGTGGGCTGATGCGCTGGCTCAAAAAAAGAGCCAACAGTTGAATGCACGCTGCAGCGTGCTCACTCCAACAAGGCTGACAGTCCCCCGACAGGCTCAAAGCGTTTGTTCTGGTACTGCAAGCGGGTCGGGCCGGGCAGCGCGCGCTCAGGCACGCTGTGCTTGAGATCCCCCGGGTAACAAATCACACGCACACCGTCCTGGTCAAAGGGCTCGGGCTCGATGACCGGTGGCGTGCGGGAGCGGGCTTGGGTCATCACGCTGTGGGTAGATGGGTGGCGCGCCAGATGCGACAAGCTCATGATTTGGGGCGGGGCCAGTTCAATTTGTCCTTCCCAGTATTGCGCCAGTGCCGCTTGCGGCGTGAGCCACACGCCTTCGGTTGCTTCATGGTTGTCATGCCGGGCCGTCTGATGCTGAGGCACCGCAGCAACAAAAAAACGGGTGTCAAAGCGCTTTTTGGAAACCGAAGCCAGTTTGGGCGTGATCCATCGTGACCAGGGGGCCAGTTGGCGGGTGTCCAGTTTGAGCGTCAGCGCGTTGAGGACCTGGGGGAAAGCTTGCCCGGTCTTCAGCAGGTCGAGGGCTTTTTCGGTCACGCAAGCGCTTGCGCTGCTGGCGAACAGCACGCCGGACTCTTCAAAGGCCTCGCGCACGGCCGCCACATACAGGCTGGTGGCCGTACGGGTATCAATATCGCCCTCATGCAGGGCCTGGTGTAGCTCCTCGGGTGTCTGATCCAGGAATTGCTCCGGATTGAGTTCGGCATCCAGGGCGTCTACCTTGCCGCCGGGAAACACATAAGCACCTCCCAGCACATCGGAGAGCGAGTGGCGCTTGATCAGAAAGACTTCCAGCCCCTGCGCTGCGTCCCTGAGCATGACCACGGTTGCTGCCGCGCGTGCGGGCATCGTCAGAATCTCGTTATTGATTTCCATGTTAGGGAGGCTTGGATGGTTGTGGAATAAGCTTGTCGCACTCTATTACAGTACGCGCTGTCACAGTAAAAGGTGCGAACTGTCACACATGCGTTTCGCCCAAGATTAACAGAGGATCACAGATGAGCATTGATTTCGAAGGCCGGGTAGCCATAGTCACGGGTGCGGGGGGCGGTTTGGGCAGGCAACATGCACTGGCTCTGGCGGCGCGGGGTGCGCGGGTTCTGGTTAATGACCTGGGCAGCAACCGTGATGGCTCCGGCGGCACGGTTTCGGCGGCGCAGGCGGTGGTTGATGAAATTATTTCAGCGGGCGGTCAAGCCCTGGCCAATGGCGCTTCGGTGACTGACTTTGCGGCGGTCCAGGCCATGGTGCAGCAGGCAGTAGACACCTGGGGCCGCGTGGATATTCTGGTGAACAACGCAGGTATTTTGCGAGACAAAACCTTTGCCAAGATGGATCTTGATGACTTCAGGCTGGTGCTGGACGTACACCTGATGGGGGCAGTTCACTGTTGCAAGGCGGTCTGGCCCCACATGACCGCCCGGCAATATGGCCGCATTGTCATGACCACCTCGTCCTCGGGTCTGTATGGAAATTACGGTCAGTCCAACTACGGGGCTGCCAAGATGGCACTGGTGGGGCTGATGCAAACACTGGCCATTGAGGGGGCCAAGAACAACATCCATGTCAACTGCCTGGCCCCCACCGCAGCCACCCGCATGACCGAAGGTCTGATGCCGCAAGCTGTACTGGAAGCGCTCGATCCCAAGGCCGTGGTACCGGCCATGCTGGTCCTGGCCAGTGAGCAGGCACCTAGCAGAACGACGCTGTGCGCCGGTGCTGGCAGCGTTGAAGCAGCGCATATCACCTTGACTCAAGGGGCCTGGATTGGACCCGAAGCGGGCGCTGATGATCGCCTGGCCGCTGCGTTGGTACAGGTTACCGACCGGACAGGTGAGATGGTTCCCGCAAACGGCTCAGCCCAAGGCACCCACGAATTTTCCAGAGCGCAAGCAATGGCCAACAAGGGCTAGCCGCGCCAAGCTACCGAAGCTGCTTGTCCTGCCTGGCTTGTTTCCAGCGTCTTGCGCAATACTGGGCGATGAAAACACCCCCGAGCAGCAATGCAAACCAGCCCACCAGGTAGGAGTCGGTGACGATGCTTCGAAAAGCGGGGTCTGCCATGAACAGCGGCCCGATCAAAATGCACAAGCCAAGTCCCGCAATCAACAGGCCTTTGATCAACAGATCAGTTTCTTTTTTCATCCGCATCATTATCGGATGCAAGCCTTAGACTGCGGCAAAGCGTAAAAATTTATGGCAATCCAATGGTTCCCGGGTCACATGCACTTGACCCAAAAGGCGATACAGGAGCGCATCAAAAACATTGATGTCGTGATTGAATTGCTGGACGCCCGTTTGCCGGGCTCCAGCGCCAACCCCATGCTGGCGCAGCTGACCGCCGGCAAACCGACCCTCAAGGTGTTGAACAAACAGGACCTGGCCGACCCGGCTGTCACCCAGCTCTGGCTGGCGCACTTCAATGCCCTGCCTGGCGTGCAAGCGGTCGCGCTGGACTCCGGCATGACCGCCCCTGCCAAGGCGCTGATCAGCGCATGCCGCACCCTGGCACCCAACCGCGGCGGTATGTCCAAGCCCATGCGTGTGCTGATATGCGGTATTCCGAACGTGGGCAAATCGACCCTGATCAACACCCTGGTGGGCAAGCGTGCGGCCAAAACCGGTGATGAGGCGGGCATTACCAAGCTGGAACAGCGCATTGCACTGGCAGACGATTTTTACCTTTTTGACACGCCCGGCATGCTGTGGCCACGCATCATCGTGGCCAAGAGCGGCTACAACCTGGCGGCCAGCGGTGCCATCGGTCGAAATGCCTTCAATGAAGAAGAGGTGGCCCTGGAATTACTGATGTATCTGCAGAAGCATTACGAGGCGCAGCTGCAATCACGATACAAGCTCAAATCCCTGACCGGTTTGAGCGAAGAAGCCCTGCTGGAAGAAGTGGGTAAAAAACGCGGCGCACTGCAGGCGCGCGGTGTGGTTAATCGCCAGAAAGCGGCAGAAATAATTCTGCATGACTTTCGCTCGGGAATTCTGGGCAGGATCACCCTGGAGCGACCTGAGGAATTCGCCGATTGGTTGGCCCACGGTGAAAAACTGGATGCGCAGCGACAGATCAAAAAAGACGCCATTGAACTGGACCGCTTGATCCGGTTCAAAAAAATTCCGCGTCCAGCGAAATTACCGCCTTCAGAGGGCTGAAGGCTTTGCAAACGCTGAGTCTATTTGTTTTTGTCCTTGCCGCGAGGCAGAACTGCTGTGATGGGCGGTGTCGGACGGTCTGAGGAGCCTGAGGGTTTTGGTGGGGAAGTGTCTTTTTTGGGTTTCTTCACCATCTTGTTACTTTTTTGATCGCCTTTGGCCATGATGCACTTTCAGATTGAAGTTGAGAGAGGAAAATACCAGCCATTATGTTAAGCCACATTCAAACCGCATGACAACCATTCTCCCGCTGCAACTCCTGTTTGCCCCTGACAAAGCCGACCCCCAACCTCTGGTGATCTATCACGGACGAAGCTGCCCCGATGGCTATGCAGCGGCCTTGGCGGCCTGGCTCTTCTATGAGGGCAAGGCCGAGTTTTTGGGTCTGGACCATGGAGACATCAAGACCGTGGCTGACTTGCCCGCTGTTGCAGGCCGTGCTGTCTACATCCTGGATTTTTCCTTTGCTGCTGACATCTTGAGCGAGATTGATGCCCAGGCCGCCAAGCTGGTCATGCTGGACCACCACAAAAGCGCTGCAGAGAAACTCAGTGGTTTCAACTGCCGCTGCGGCGTTGTTCATTTTGATATGCACAAGTCTGGCGCGCGCCTGGCTTGGGAGTTTTTCTGGCCCAACCGTGAACTGCCGGAACTTGTGAAGTTTGTCGAAGACCGCGACATCTGGGTTTGGCAATACCCGCAAAGTGCCGCTTTTCTGTCGGCGCTGGACATGGAGGGCCATGATTTTTCACGTTGGGCGCAGATTGCAGCATTCACCCCGGACGAACTCCAGCAGTTCATGGCACGTGGCCAGG
>JBILKC010000018.1:0-18888 GCA_044376885.1 Hylemonella sp.
ATTGGCCTGCCAATGCAAGGCAAAGGCCCCCTGAGCCAGCAGGTGATCAAATTCGGCTGTAGAAACGCTCTCGTGCGCCTCACCCGTATGGGAATCCCGTGTGATGGTGCGGCGAGCCCAGTGAGCGGGTGGCAGGTCACCCCAGTTCTTACGCAAGCCATCGAGCACGCTGTCCTTGCCGGCACCCGAAGGGCCAATCACATAAATTAAACGCTGGGTCATGGTGCCAGTTCAACTTGTTCAAACATGTCGAAATCTGCTCCGGGTGATGGCTCAATAAAGACAGAGAGTCGGTCCATGCGCAAAGGGGGTAAGTTCCGAAAATGATCAATTGCAGATTGATGAAGCCTTTTCAGGTTCTCCTCTGTCAGGCCGGTCAAGGGGCCGGTCAGCGAGAAATGAAAGTTGAAGCGGTCAAGTACCCAGGGGTAGCCCCAGGCCAACATCAGTGCATCCTCTTGCTGTGTGAGCCGCGCGCTGCGGCGACGAGCCAACTCGTTTTCATTCAAGGGCGCGGCCAGTGGCAGCAAACGTTGCACACAGTCGTTGGCCAACGCATTTAATGCGGCAGGTGGGTCAACGGACTGGAGTGCCAAAAATTTCCCCAGATGCGTCACTTTGAAATGACCGATATCGAAGGCAGGGTGAGCTTGGGCGATCGCTGCGAGTGCCTCACGCAGTGCTGGAAAACCAATGCCCGTTCCGAGGCGAAACGGCGCCTTGAGGGTGGCATGCCAGCCGTAACGACGCGGATCTGCCGTCAGTCTGAGGAGTTCGGCAGGGTCTATGCCGCTGATGATCGGTTGTGTCACAGCAACGGCTTGACTTGCGCAGCGCCCCAGCCATTCACTGCCAACACGCCACCATAACGACCGGGGATCAGGTGCCGCGTAAATTGCAACGCGATGGAATGAATTTGATTCAAATGCCATGGGCATCGTCAATCCCGGACGTGAAGTCTTCGCCGGTGTCCGGGTGGAGAGACCGGCGCGCGTGTGGGATCTGCGGCTTTGTGGCCAAAGAACAGTCGCAAGATTTTTCAGGTACGAGGTGGATAGACACGGATGGTCGAGAAGTTTTTGTCATAAAAAAGACACAAGAAAAATCTATGCTCTCCAGTACTTGATTTGTCCTGCCAACAACAATTTATCAACCAAATTGCAGGCTACCACGACTGTGTTTCACGCATTTGACAAGGTTGAGCCTAACCGGCCACTCAGTCGTCCGGATTGGATGGCTCTTCTTGCACACGCGCCACTTTCTCTATTGGAAGAGGGCCTTGGTTTACAAGCCATGCAAACGCCACTGTGGCTGCGTCGACCAGAGACTGGGCTGTATATGGTGCAAGGGAGAGCCGGCGGCACCGCAGAGCGTTTCAACTTGGGTGAAATAACAGTGACGCGATGTGCTTTGCGTCTAAGTGGCGGTGACGATAGTCCCGTAGGCGTGGCCTACGTGATGGGACGCAATCACCGGCAAGCTCAACTCGCAGCGATGGCAGACGCTTTGCTTCAGGACCCTGCGCAACAAGACACGATTGATTCAACACTGCTGCTGCCGGTGCGTCAGCATTTAGCCCAAGTGCGCGCACTGCGCGCAGCACGCGCCGAGGCTACAAAAGTTGATTTTTTTACAGTCGCCAGAGAAGCCAGCGACGCGAGCGAAGAAAGCGATGCATGAAAGCTAAAGACTTGCGGCAGGTGCGGCCAGGTTTCCATGATCCTGCGCTGGGAAGCCAGATTGTTTTTCGTACCGCTTTGCGCGCACTTTCATACCCCGGCCGTGTTCAATCCATGCCGGCAGTCACGGATCTGCCCTTGAATGGAAAAGCGGCGGCAGCCAGCTTACTTCTGGCTTTGGTCGACAGTGAATGTGCGGTCTGGATTTCTCCGACACTGGCCGACACAGATGCAGCAGCCTGGTTACGTTTTCACACCGGCTGCACGTGGGCCAAGCACTTCGACTCGGCACGATTTCTCTGGATTGCAGAAAACGACGAATTGCCTGAACTGGCTTCACTGGCGCTTGGCAGCGACGACTATCCCGACCAGTCGGCAACGGTAGTGGTCGAAGTTGCTTCATTGGATGACGACACAACTGTTGATGCACTCAAGCTGTCCCTGGAAGGACCCGGTATTGCGTTGACGCAGGGCGTCACCGTCACTGGCCTGCCAGGTGATTTTGTGACCCAGTGGGCGATCAACCACCAGGCCTTCCCGCGCGGGGTAGACCTGTTTTTGGCCACCTCCCACGAAATCCTCGGTTTGCCCCGCAGCACGCGAATACACGCTTTGCAGGAGGCTTGAACATGTACGTTGCCGTCAAGGGCGGGGAAACCGCCATACTCAATAGCTACCAGCTGCTGGCGCAGCAACGCCGTGGCAATCCCCAACATCCCGAGTTAACCGTTACCCAGATCCGTGAGCAAATGAAGCTTGCTGTGGATCGTGTGATGACCGAGGGCTCCGTCTACGATCCCGAGCTTGCCGCATTGGCGATCAAACAGGCTGCCGGCGATCTCGTTGAAGCCATCTTCCTGCTGCGCGCTTACAGGGCCACACTGCCACGCTTGGGTTACACACGACCGCTTCAAACCGAGCAGATGCGACCAGACCGTCGTGTTTCCGCCACCTTCAAGGATTTGCCCGGGGGGCAGATTCTCGGCCCAACCTATGACTACACGCAACGCCTGCTGGATTTCACCTTGCTGGCGAGCAGCCCAGAAGTTGTTTCGACCGGGAACGCTACCGCCCCAGTGCCTGAAACCTCACCGCGCGTGGTGGAACTTCTTAACCAGGAAGGCCTCATCGAAAGCCACCCTGCTCCTGACGGCGATCCAGAGCCAGTAGATCTGACACGTGAGCCTTTGCGCTTTCCGGCTACTCGCGCTACACGCCTTCAAAACCTGGCGCGCGGTGACGAGGGATTCCTGCTGGCCATGGCCTATTCCACCCAGCGTGGCTATTCACACACCCACCCCTTTGTCGGTGAAGTTCGGCTTGGCCTGGTCTGCGTCGAATTGGAACCTGAAGAACTGGATTTTCCGCTGTCAATCGGTGAAATAGAAATCACTGAGTGCGAAATGATCAATCAGTTTGGTGGCAGTAAAACTGAACCACCCCAATTTACGCGCGGCTACGGTCTGGCTTTTGGCCACAGCGAACGCAAGGCCATGGCCATGAGCCTGGTGGACCGTGCCTTGCGCAGCGAAGAGTTGGGTGAGGCTGTAGAGGCCCCTGCGCAAATGCCTGAATTTGTTCTTTCCCACAGTGATAGCCTGGAAGCCTCAGGTTTTGTGCAGCATCTCAAGCTGCCCCATTACGTGGATTTTCAGTCTGAACTGGAGTTGGTTCGGCGTCTGCGTGCCGAAGCGGCACGCGCTGGGACATCTCAATCAGATCAGGAGCGCGAATGAACGCCCCTCTAGCCCCCGATTTACTGGAGCCTTCTGCCGCCGCCGATTCCGGTGTCAACTTTGCATATCTGGACGAACGCACCAAGCGCATGATTCGACGCGCCATCCTCAAGGCCGTCGCCATCCCGGGGTATCAGGTTCCTTTTGGGTCGAGAGAAATGCCGCTTCCTTACGGTTGGGGTACCGGTGGCATTCAGGTCACTGCCTCTGTGATTGGGCCTGATGACACGCTCAAAGTAATCGACCAGGGCTCTGACGACACGGTTAACGCTGTCAACATTCGCCGCTTTTTCCAGCGTACCACCGGTGTGCCGGTAACGGTGCGAACCGCTGAGGCCACCATCATCCAGACACGCCACCGTATTCCTGAAACGCCCATGCGTGAGGGGCAGATGATTGTCTACCAAGTGCCTGTCCCAGAGCCATTACAGCGCCTGGAGCCGCGTGAGACAGAAACACGCACACTTCACGCACTTGCGGAGTACGGCCTCATGCATGTAAAGCTTTATGAAGATATCGCCAGATACGGTCATATCTCGACCACCTACGACTACCCCGTGATGGTGAACAAACGCTATTTGATGGCGCCTTCTCCAATCCCAAAGTTCGACAACCCGAAAATGCACATGAATCCGGCTTTACAGCTCTTCGGTGCTGGCCGTGAGAAACGCATCTACGCCGTTCCACCCTACACCAGCGTCGAAAGCCTGGGCTTCGATGACCATCCTTTCGAGGTGCAGCGATGGGACGAAAACTGCGCCCTTTGTGGTGCGAGCGACAGCTTTCTCGACGAAATCATCACCGATGACCAAGGCACACGTCTGCACGTGTGTTCCGACTCTGACCATTGCCAGGAACGTCAGCATCTGTCGCCCATGCAGACCGCATCAACAGATGCAGCTGTTTGAGCGGTGTGGTGAAAAGTCTCTGGCAAGCTTCTTTCGTGCGCGCTTATCCATCAACCAGTTCATCCCGTTTCCAGCACTTGTCGCATCTTCTGGCTTTGAATTTTTCAGCTTGAGCTTTACCTTCACTTCCTAAGACTTGTTCATGCATACCAATCCGTCACCGCTGCTCAGCGTGCGCAACGTACGAAAGAGTTATGGGCAACACGTGGCCCTGCACGATGCATCATTCGATCTCTGGTCCGGAGAGATTATGGCCATCGTTGGTGAGTCCGGATCAGGCAAGACGACCTTGCTCAACACCCTGGCTGCCCGTCTTTTGCCCGACAGCGGCGTGGTTGATTTCCAGAGTCTCGACGGCCACCTGCAGAACGTTCACACCATGAGTCAGGCGCGACAGCGCTTGCTCGCCCGCTCCGAATGGGGCTTTGTCCACCAGCACGCTGCGGACGGCCTGCGCATGGATGTTTCGGCCGGCGCCAACGTCTGCGAACGTTTGATGGGTCTTGGTCAGCGACACTACGGCGAGCTGCGTGCCCAGGCCAAGCAATGGCTGAGTCGCGTGGAGATAGATCCCATCCGCATCGACGATGTGCCACGGACTTTTTCTGGGGGCATGCGACAGCGCCTGCAAATTGCACGCAATCTGGTGACCCAGCCACGCCTTGTTTTCATGGACGAGCCCACATCGGGTCTGGATGTTTCCGTACAGGCCCGCTTGCTCGATCTGCTGCGCCAACTGACGCGAGAAATGCGGCTGGCTGTGGTCATCGTCACGCACGACCTGAGTGTTGCACGCCTTCTGGCCCACCGAATGATGGTGATGCAGCACGGTCGCGTTGTGGAGTCGGGTCTCACAGATCAAGTGCTTGACGACCCCCAACATCCCTACACGCAGTTGCTGGTCTCTTCGGTGCTACAGCCATGACACTCCATAACCAATCGACTCAAGCCACAACCGTTTTAACGCTTGCAGGCGTATCCAAGCACTTCACACTGCATCACCAGCACGGGACCGTACTTCCTGTTTTCGATCGCATTGATCTTGAAGTCCAGGCAGGCGAGTGCCTGGTGCTCGATGGCCCTTCTGGCATGGGAAAGAGCACCTTGCTAAAGCTCATATACGCCAACTACCGCGCCAGTTCAGGTGACATCTGGGTGCGTCGCGTTGATGGCGCCCGTATCAACCTGACCCAGGCTGAGCCCCGCGAACTGGTGGCTTTAAGACGAGACACCATCGGCTATGTGAGCCAATTCCTGCGGGTGATTCCGCGCGTGTCGACGCTGGACGTTGTCGCTGAGGCGCTGGTGGAAGACGCCAACGGCGATACAGAGGTCATTGAGGCTGCACGCGAGCAAGCGCGCCAATGGCTAGCCAGATTGCAGATCCCAGAGCGATTGTGGTCTTTGCCGCCAGCGACTTTTTCCGGCGGTGAGCAACAACGGGTCAATATTGCACGGAACATGATCAAGCCTCGGCCACTGTTACTTCTCGACGAGCCCACTGCGTCGCTGGATGCCGCCAATACGTCTACCGTGATCGCGCTGATTGATGAAGCGCGCGAACGTGGCTCCGCCATCCTGGGGATTTTCCACGACCACACCGTGGCCAGCGCTGTTGCGACGCGCAGAGTCCCGGTGGAAAACTTCCGCCACACGACCCAAATCAGGCATGAAGATCAAGCACAAGGAGAGCCGGCATGAATGCACCCCACGATCTCAGCGGCGCTGCACAACATGCTTTTGCACCCAAAGGCCAGCTTTTTTTGGCGAATGCCCGACTGGTGTTGCGTGATGAGGTCATCAGCGGATCATTGCAGGCTAAAGATGGCTTGATTGCGTCGGTTGACAGCAACGTAGGGGTGCCATTGGGCGCATTGGACCTCGAAGGCGACTTTTTGCTGCCGGGTCTGGTTGAAATCCATACCGACAATTTCGAGCGACATCTCATGCCCAGGCCCAAGGTGAATTGGGCCGAGATACCAGCCCTTCTTGCGCACGATGCCGAGATCGCTGCAGCAGGCATCACCACGGTTTTTGATGCGCTTGGCGTGGGTGAAGCAGACACTGAAAGCTTACGCGGAAGTGCCTGGCATACCGTCGTGAAGACCTTGGGGCTTTGTATCCAACGTGACCTGCTACGGGCAGAGCACAGATTGCACGTGCGATGTGAATTGGCTGCGCCTAATACCATCGAATTATTCGCGCCGTTTATTGATAATCCTCTGGTAGGTCTGATTTCACTGATGGATCACACGCCTGGTCAACGTCAGTGGGAAAACCTTGATCATGCCAAGATTTACTACATCGGGAAAAAGGGCTGGAGTGAAGACAAATTCCTTCGTAAGGTAGCCGAGGCCGCAGAAGTTCAGGCACGCTACGCGCAACCCCATCGTCGGCACTTCGTCGACTACGCCCATGCTCACGGCATTGTTCTGGCCAGCCACGACGACACCACCTTAGCTCATGTCGAAGAGGCCAAAGAGAATGGTGTGAGCGTATGCGAGTTTCCAACCACCGAGCTGGCTGCGCGGGCCGCACGCGAACGTGGCATGGCCAATGTCATGGGCGGACCCAACGTTGTTCGGGGCGGTTCACATTCTGGCAACGTGGCTGCAGCTCATCTGGCCAGTCTGGGTTTGCTGGATATTCTTTCCAGCGATTACGTGCCTGGGAGCCTTTTGACCGCAGCGCTTCGGCTGGTTGACGATGGCTACCTGAGCCTTGCACAGGCAGTCGCCACCGTCAGTCGCAACCCGGCATGTTCAGTTGGTTTATCCGACCGTGGCGAGATTGCCCAAGGCCTCAGAGCTGACCTGATTCAAGTTCGCCTCGTTGAGGTTGAAGATGGACGACACCACGCCGTGGTTCGCGCTGTCTGGCGTCAAGGGCGCCGAGTTCTTTGAAAGAGCCTGAAGCATGACACCCAACACAGAGCGACTCAAGTACGTCGCTGCACAAAACGTTCAGCCTCACGTTCGTCTGAGCGAGACTCCCACTCTGGCGGTCACAGCGACCGTCCAGAACTGCCACTTTGGCCGATACACCGAGGTCGGCGAACAGGTTCACATGACCGACAGCGTTCTTGACGACTACAGCTACATCAGCCGGGGCTGCGAACTCATCAGCACGGACATCGGTAAATTTTCCAATATCGCCGCCATGGTTCGTATCAACCCTGGATTTCATCCCATCGAGCGACCTACCTTGCACCACATCACTTACCGGCTTAGCCGCTACGGTCTATCGGAAAGTGATGACGCCGCTTTTTTCGCGTGGAGGCAACGCCAACGCGTCAGTATCGGCCATGACACCTGGATAGGCCATGGTGTCGTCATCATGCCGGGTGTGCGTATCGGTCATGGCGCAGTTGTTGGAAGTAACGCGGTGGTTACCCGCGACGTCGCGCCCTACGCCATTGTGGCCGGTGCGCCAGCGCGCGTTCTACGCATGCGTTTTCCACGCGATATCGCAGATGCGCTGGTGGCCACGGCCTGGTGGGACTGGGATCACGACACCCTTGCACAACGTATGTCTGAACTGTCTGATTTACGGCAGTTCTTACATCGTTATGGGCCATCACAGCCGTCTTGATCCAGGGTCATCTGGGCTCCTGTCACCAAAACCTCCCGGCCATGTCAAATTTATGTCACACAACAGGCTGACACTCTTGTTGTACCGATCAATTGCATTTATCTGAGAGTAAGTCTATGTCCTCTGCACTCAAGGTTTGCAGCCTGAGCAAACGGTTTCCCAATGGGAAACTCGCACTTAACAACATCAACCTCAATATCCAACAGGGTGAGATGGTGGCTCTTATCGGTGCCTCTGGTTCGGGTAAATCAACCTTGCTCCGCCACGTGGCTGGTTTGATGGCCGCTGACAGCACACCCGGCTCAGTGATCGAGGTTGCCGGTGAATGTGTGCAGCGTGAAGGCCGAATCCAAAGGGATGTCCGTCGCATCCGCTCACAGATAGGTTTTGTATTTCAGCAGTTCAACCTGGTTGACCGTCTTCCTGTCATGGTCAATGTGCTGGTTGGCCGTCTATATTCCATGCCCTGGTGGCGGTCATGGACCCGTTGGTTTAATGCGCAAGAGCGCGCCATGGCGCTTGACGCCCTGGCGCGTGTGGGAATAGCCGAATGCCATCCACAACGCGCGTCCACGCTTTCAGGCGGTCAACAGCAACGCGCCGCGATTGCTCGCACCTTGGTGCAGGGCGCCAAGGTTGTTCTCGCGGATAAGCCCATCGCTTCGCTCGACCCAGAAGCCTCACGAAACGTGATGGAGATACTGGCACGCATCAACCGCGAAGACGGTTGCACGATCGTGGTCTCTTTGCACCAGGTGGACATGGCCATCCGTTATTGTCCGCGTGTCATTGCCCTTCATCAGGGCAGCGTCGTATTCGACGGACCGTCTAGTGTGCTGACCCCTGATCTGCTGCGAAAGCTCTATGGCATGCAGGCCGATGAAATTCTCAACGGCAGCTCTTCGTTGAACAATCCACCTGCTTCAACACCGCCGTCTCGCGTGGTCGATTACCCCGCTCCACTGGCACAAGCTGCCTGAATTTCATTCTTTCTTTTTATCAACTCTTGCACCGCAAGGAAAACCCATGATCAAGCACACCCTAACCGCACTCACCTTGGGCCTGACATTGGCCACCTCTTGGGCTCAAAACATTAACTTCGGCATCATTTCGACCGAGTCCACACAAAATCTGAAAGCTGATTGGCAACCTTTGATCGACGACATGGTCAAGCAGACCGGTCTGAAGGTCACTGCCTTCTTCGCACCCGACTACGCCGGCATTATTGAAGGCATGCGGTTTAACAAGGTCCAGGTCGCCTGGTTGGGTAATAAGTCTGCGATGGAAGCGGTTGACCGCTCGAATGGTGAAGTCTTCGCCCAGATGGTCAATGCTGACGGGTCTCAAGGCTACTATTCCCACCTGATCGTCAATAAAGACAGCCCCATCAAATCGCTTGACGATGTACTCAAAGGCGGCAAGTCCCTGTCTTTCGGCAACGGTGATCCGAACTCAACCTCCGGATTTCTGGTGCCCGGTTTCTACGTATTTGCAAAGAACAAGATTGACCCCAAGACCCATTTCAGGATTGTGCGAAATGCAAACCATGAGACCAATGCATTGGCCGTTGCAAACAAGCAGATCGATGTTGCCACCAATAACAGTGAGAACCTGGAAAAATTAAAAGATCGCCAACCTGAGAAGTTCAATGATATTCGCGTAGTGTGGACATCGCCGCTGATCCCGCTCGATCCTATGGTTCTGCACAAAGATCTCCCTGCAGCCACCAAGGAGAAAATCAAAAGCTTTTTTTACAACTACGCCAAGACCGATCCGCGCGAAAAAGAGATCATTTTCAAAATCTCCAAACTCTCCGGATTTAAGCAGTCAACGAATGCCCAACTGATCCCGATTCGCGAGCTGGATTTATTCGGCAAGCGCAACAAAATCGATGCGGATACGACGCTGGCTCCCGCTGACAAGGTTGCCCAGTTGGCTGAAATTGACAAACAACTGGCTGCTCTGAAGTAAAGCCGAACAAGCCTTGGCCCGCCTCTTCAACGGCGGGCTTTTTATTTTTGGAGACGCACAATGAGTCAGATCAATTCCCAGATCGTTATATCGCCACTGGCGCAAGCGGCCACGACGCGACCCAGTCTTTTAAGATATATGGGATGGGCTGCCATCGTGCTTCTGCTGGCCGCCTCATGGGAAGGTGCCGACATGCGCCCCATGGAACTTCTGCGCGACTCCGGCAATATGGCAACCTATGCAAGCGAGTTCTTCCCGCCCAAATTTGCCGATTGGCGCATGTATATCCAGGAGATGCTGGTAACCGTGCAGATTGCAGTGTGGGGAACAGCCTTGGCGCTCGTCTCAGCGGTACCACTGGGCTTGCTGGCTTCGTCAAACATTGTTCCTTGGTGGATCTATCAGCCGGTACGTCGGGTTCTTGATGCCTGCCGGGCCATCAATGAGATGGTCTTCGCCATGCTTTTCGTTGTGGCCGTAGGCTTGGGGCCCTTCGCGGGAGTTCTGGCGCTCTGGATCCACACCGCCGGCACCTTGGCAAAGCTATTTTCCGAAGCCGTCGAAGCGATCGACCCGCAGCCAGTGGAAGGTATCCGATCCACGGGCGCCTCTGCCATGCACGAAATCGTCTACGGTGTCATACCCCAGGTCATGCCGCTCTGGATTTCTTACACGCTCTACCGCTTTGAAGCCAATATACGTTCAGCTTCTGTCGTTGGCATGGTCGGTGCTGGCGGTATTGGCGTGGTGCTGTGGGAAATCATTCGCGGCTTCCGATACGCGGAGACAGCTGCTGTGATGATTATCATCATCGCAACTGTCAGCATCATCGATGTAATCTCGGCACGCGTTCGTAAAGCGATGATCTGAAGCATTACAAGTGTCTTAATATCCACGCACCAGGGTCGCCTGTAATTCTGTTGCGGCCTCATGTGGCGGTGAATCCGGTGAATCGTATTGTTGAACTCTATCTTTCAGTCAAATGTGGCAAGCGCAGTGACATTCCGGTCCGTTTTCTATCGCATCACTAGACCAGCGAACTAGGCATGAAGAGCCCCCACGCCCTGACGCTTAATCTCGGCGTTTCTCAGACACTGGCTTGGGCATCTTCCTACTATCTGCCTGCTGTGCTGGCAGAGCCTATTGCTCGAGACATGAACATGTCCACATCTGCATTTTTTGCGGCTTTCTCCCTGGCGCTGATCGTCTCCGCCGCCATCGGACCATTCTCCGGACGCTTGATAGACCTTTATGGCGGACGCCCCGTCTTGATGGCCAGCAACTGCATTTTTGCCCTGGGCTTGGGTTTGTTGAGCCAAGTGCAAAACAGCGTGCACGTGTTTGCCGCCTGGGCCCTTGTGGGTATCGCCATGGGAAGCGGTCTGTATGAGTCTGCATTTGCCACAGTCGTCCGATTGAAAGGCGAGGCAGCACGCAACGTGATCACCGGGATCACCTTGCTGGCCGGCCTTGCCAGCACGGTTGGCTGGCCATTAACCGCATATGTCGCCTCATCATTCGGGTGGCGGGAGGCATGCCTGACTTGGGCCCTGCTGCATGTGTTTTTTGGGTTACCCATGAATGCCTTGCTTCCCCGCTTGGCTGCGCCAGCAAACACCAAGGACAACGTCAGCGAAAGAATACAAACACCTTTGTCCAAAACGCAACAACACGTCGCGTTCATGTTGGCCTATGTTTTTGCAGCGTCTTGGTTCATCAGTACCGCGATGGCCGCGCATCTCCCGCAACTGCTGATCACCAGTGGCGTCACATTTGTTCTGGCTATCAGCATCGCCGCATTGGTGGGTCCATCCCAGGTGGTTGGTCGCATCGTTGAATTCACCTTGCTCAAGCGGGCCCATCCTTTATTGTCAGCTCGGCTGGCAACGCTGGCGCACCCGGCCGCATGCTTGGCTCTTGGCCTTTTTGGCGCACCTGCCGCAATAGCGTTTGCCATGATTCACGGCTTTGGTAACGGCATTCTCACCATTGCCATCGGGACGCTGCCGCTGTATTTCTTCGGTCCCAACGGCTACGGGCAGCGACAGGGTTTGCTGATGGTCCCCGCGAGAATCATTCAGGCCTTTGCACCATTGATGTTTGGTGTGATGCTCGAGACATGGGCCTCTGGCGCGCTTTGGCTGTCTGCTGGATTAGGCCTGTCCGCTTTTGGGGTGCTGATGGTGCTTAAAGCGCCGACCTCTGGCCTCAAGACTTAAACAATATTCAGGTCCCGATCACCGCATTGCCAGTAGCATCATGCCCTGGGGCACAACACCGCAGCTTGAATTTCCCACAACAGCAGACCAACCGACGGGGTGATTACCATGCATGAATTGATTTTTAAGCACCATGATGTCAATGGCATCTCCATGCGGGTGGCAGAGCAGGGCCATGGCCCGCTGGTGCTCTTGTGTCATGGATGGCCGGAGTCCTGGTATTCATGGCGGCATCAACTCGATGCCTTGTCACAAGCCGGCTACCGCGCCGTAGCGCCTGACATGCGCGGCTATGGTGCCACGGATGCGCCGCAAGATGTGGCGCAGTACACCGTGCTTCACCTGGTGGGCGATATGGTTGATCTGGTGCGCGCGATGGGTGAAAAACAGGCCGTCGTTGTGGGACACGACTGGGGCGCGCCTGTGGCCTGGGCCTGTGCTCTGCTCAGGCCGGATATTTTTCGTGCTGTCGCGGGCATGAGTGTGCCTTTTGTGCCGCCAGGGCGGGTTGACTTGCTGCAAACCCTCAAGGAACAGGGCATTAGCGACTTTTACATGCAGTACTTCCAGGAGCCCGGGGTCGCCGAGGCTGAATTTGAAGCAGACATCACCACTTCCATCAGGCGCATTCATTTCAGCGGCTCGGGCGATGCGCCGCCCAAAACTTTCGGCCGCATGAAGCCTGGGCAGGGCTTTCTGGGAAGCACGGTTGATCCTCAGGCGCTGCCGGACTGGATGAGCGCCAGCGATGTGGCCTATTACGCCGGCGAATTTGGCCGGGCCGGGTTTCGCGGCGGCCTGAACTGGTACCGCAACCTCAAACGCAATCAGGAGCTGATGATGCCTTGGCGGGGCTGCGTGATTCACCAACCCTCTCTGTTCATCGCCGGCGAACGCGATGCGGTGCTGAAGTTCCCTGCATCGCAATCCCAAATAAGCCGCTTTGCGCAAACCTTGCCTAGTCTGCGCGGCAACCATATTCTGGCAGGTGCCGGCCACTGGATCCAACGGGAAAGGGCTCCTCAAGTGAGCGCCCTGCTGGTTGAATTTCTGGATAAGCTCTGATACCCAGCGAGATGACGCTAAAGTTCGCTTGATCCAGATTCACTTTTAATGGCCAACACCTTGTCAATGACCACCCAAGCACCCGCTCGCCATCGGCAATGGCCCCTGGAGGGCTACACGCGCGCACCGTATTGGGTTTACAGCGACCCTGAGGTGTATGCGCAGGAGCAAACCCGCATCTTCCGGGGCAAGACCTGGAACTACCTGGGGCTGGAGGCTGAGGTACCCCAAGCCGGGGACTTCAAAACCACCTACATAGGTGAGCAGTCGGTCCTTCTGACACGCGCCGAAGACGGCCGTCTGCATGCGCTGGTTAACCGCTGCGCCCACCGCGGCAACATGGTCTGCCGCGAGGCTTTCGGCTCTGCGAAGAAGCTGCATTGCGTCTACCATGCCTGGAGCTACAACCTGCAGGGTGATTTGACGCATGCAGCGTTCCGTCATGGCCTGCGTGGCGAAGGCGGCCTGCCCAAAGATTTCAATATGGCCGAGCATGGCTTGCAAAAGTTACGCGTGGCCACGATCTGCGGTCTGGTCTTCGCCACTTTTTCAAACGACATGCCCGCCCTGGAGGACTGGCTGGGCGAGGTGGCCAATGGCATCCGCCGTGTGCTTCACAAGCCGCTCAAGGTACTGGGCTATGACACCCAACGCATTCATGCCAACTGGAAGGCCTATCACGAGAACCCGCGTGACTCTTACCATGCCAACATCCTGCACACGTTTTACGGCACATTCGGTCTGTCAAGACAGTCGCAGGAATCGGGCATGGTGCTGGACACTGCGGGTCGTCACGTGTACTTTTACACCAAGGCAGGCACCGAGAAGCCCCAGGCACAGGCCATGGACACTGATGCCAAACTGCGCTCCGAGAACGACGACCTCAAACTGGAAGATCCCAGCATCCTGAGATGGCACGATGAATTTGGCGATGGCGTTAGCGTGCAGATTCTCACCGCCTACCCCTCGTTTGTGCTGCATCAGATTGCCAATAGTCTGGCAACCCGCCAGTTGTTGCCCAAGGGGCCGGGCCAATCTGATCTGGTGTGGACCTATTTTGGTTTTGCGGATGATGATGCCGCCATGACAAAGATGCGATTGACTCAAGCCAACCTGGCGGGGTCTGCGGGCATGATCTCGGTGGAAGATGCCGCCGTCTGTGAAATGATGCAGCGCGCCATGGCTGACGGCCAAAGCGGAGAATCTTTCATCGAGATGGGTGGCCGCGATCTGGACAGCGGGGGCAGCAGCAAACTGTCTGAGCGTGCCATCCGCAACTTCTGGCACAACTACCGACAGGACATGGAGCTGTGATGGGTCAGGCTGGCACTCCGAGCTTCGAGCCCCACTTCCGGGCGATTGAAAACCTGATTTACGAATGGGCCCGCGCCATTGATGAAAACCGCGTCGAGGCGATCTGCGACCTGCTCTTGCCCGACGGCCGCTACACCGTCATCTCGCGCTTCAACGCTGACCGGCAACTGCCCCTGGCGGTGATTGACGCCCACAGCGCTGCGCAATTGCGTGACCGTATCAAGTCCATGCGGATTGCCAATATCTATGAGCCGCAGCATTACCGCCACATCCTCTCCGGCGTGCAAATTGTGGGCGAACACGAGGGCGTTTTCGATGTGCGCTCCAATTTCCTGATTGTCCGCACCATGGACCTGGATGGCAATATGAAGCTGTATGCAGCCGGTCAGTGCCATGACCAGGTGGAGTGGATGAATGAGCAACCCAGATTCAGAAGCCGAAAATTCATCTACGACTCCCGCGTGATAGAAACGCTGATGGTGATTCCCCTTTGATCCCACTTCGATCCCACCTTGATCCCCATGACAACTCCACCGAGACTCGAGACTCACGCCATGCAAACAACAGAAACCCACACCGGCCCAGATCAATCAAACGCATGTCCTGATGCCAAGCGCAGACAACTGGTCTTGGCGACCCTGGCGCTTTCAACCTTGGGCAGCACTACCGCAACACGGGCGCAAACGGCGTCCGTATGGCCGCAAAAGCTGATCAGGATAGTGGTGCCCAACCCGGCTGGCGGCACGGCGGACCTGTTGCCGCGCCTGATTTCTGAACAGCTGACAGCCCGCCTGGGACAAAACATCGTGATTGACAACCGGCCGGGCGCGGCTGGCAATATTGCTGCCGAGTTTGTGTACAACGCCGAGCCTGATGGCTACACCCTGATGGCCGCGCCTCCTCCCCCACTGTCCATCAATGTCAGCCTTTACCCCAAGCTGGGCTACGACCCGGCGAAGTTTGTGCCCATTACTGTGCTGGCTTTGGTGCCCAATGCCCTGCTGGTGCACCCCTCGGTGCCTGCTCAAACCGTTCAGGAATTCATGGCTTATGTCAAGGCCAACCCGGACAAACTCACCTACGCCTCCCAAGGCAATGGCTCCACCGCTCACCTGACCGCCGAACTGTTCAAGATGGTGACTGGCCTGAAAATGGTTCATGCGCCGTACAAAGGGGACGCCCCTGCGGTCTCTGATTTGCTGGCCGGTCATGTGCAGCTGATGTTTGGCAATGTGGCTGCGGCATCTGCCCATGTGCGCAGTGGCAAGCTGAGAATTCTGGCGGTAACCAGCAGCAAGCGCCTGGCCAGCATGCCGACCATTCCCACCTTGAACGAAGTGGTGCCCGGTGTGGTGGCCGTGGCCTGGTTTGCGCTGGTGGCACCGCCAAAGACGCCCCCTGCCATTGCGGCGCGTCTCTCCGCCACGGTTGCGGACATCCTGCGCACGCCCGATATGCAACGTCGCTACGCCGAGGTAGGTGCCGAACCCATAGGCAATACCCCGGAAGAAATGGCCCTGTGGATGAAAGAAGATACCGACCGCTGGCGAGCCGTCATCAAGGCGGGAAATATCGGCCGGGATTGACCAGGCCCTGTTGGCTTGCCTTTATTTTTGGCCTGCCAGTGCCCGCTCGTACAGCGGCATCACACGGGGCAGGTTCTTCTCGATCTCGGCAATCCGGCTACTGCCTGAAGGATGGGTTGACAGCCATTGCGGGGGAGCGCCCTTGTTGTTGGCGCTCATCTTTTGCCACAGGGTGACGCCGGCGCGGGGGTTAAAGCCCGCTTGCGCAGCAATTTCCATCCCCACGAGGTCTGCTTCGGACTCGTCTTCCCGGCTGAACTCCAGAGTCAGCAGATTGGCACCTCCCCGGGCCAGGGTGTCTGTCACTCGCGGATCGATGCCGAAAATTCCAGCCGCGATGACGCCTCCAATGCGGGCCACCCCTTGTGTCACCGCGCTTTTGCCCATGCGTTCGCGTGCGTGCTCACGCAGGGCGTGGGCCACCTCGTGCCCCATGACCATGGCAACTTCATCGTCTGTCAACTGAAGTTTTTCCAGAATGCCGGTGTAAAAAGCAATCTTGCCGCCGGGCATACAAAAGGCATTGATCTGGTTTGAGCCAATCAGGTTGACCTCCCACTTCCAGTCGCGGGCACGCGGATTCCACGCCAGGCTTTGCGGAATGATTTTTCGGGCAATCGCGCGCAGCCGCTGCAACTGCGGGTCGTCGCGGGAAGCCAGCGCGTTTTTGGCGGCCGCTTGCTGCAGTAACTGCGCATATTGTTGGGCTGCTGAATGTTCGACTTCCTGCGCAGGTACCAGTTGGGTAAATGCCGAGTTTTTACCGACTTCGACGCCGTCCCGGGTTTGTAGCTGTGCAGGTGCGGGTGATAACACCACCACCGACAGCAAGGCCAAGATTGCAGAGCGGAAAAATTTCATGGGTGAGCGCAAATTTGGGCTTTGTGAATAAGGCTACGCGTATTATGAATAGATGAACTCACATGCTGACGATCAAGCAGAACTCAAGGCCGGTGCATCGCTTCAGGCCTTGAAGCGGCCGAGCTGGCTCGATACGCTCAAGGTGTACCTGGAAGCGCCCACACTGCGCATGCTGGCTTTGGGCTTTTCTGCGGGCCTGCCGCTGCTGCTGGTCCTGGGCACTTTGAGTTTTTGGCTGCGTGAAGCCGGGGTGAACCGCGCCACTATTGGTTACCTGAGTTGGGTTGGGCTGGCCTATGCCTTCAAGTGGTGCTGGGCACCACTGGTCGACCGCCTGCCGATTCCTTTGCTGACCCGTTTGATGGGGCGCAGACGTTCGTGGTTGCTGCTGTCGCAGGCCTGTATCGTGGCCGGACTGGTAGGGATGGCCATGAACGACCCGAAAATATCCTTGATGCCGGTGGTCTGGTGTGCCCTGCTGGTGGCCACCAGTTCCGCCACCCAGGACATTGCGCTCGATGCCTTTCGCATTGAATCGGCCAGCACCGAGCGCCAGGCTGCGCTGGCCGCCGCTTACCAAACCGGTTACCGCCTGGCCATGATCTGGGCAGGCGCAGGTGTCTTGTGGCTGGCGGCCCGTGCCGAAGTAGCCCATGCGGCAAGCTACCAGCACGCCGCCTGGCAAACCGCCTACCTGGTGATGGCGGCGTCCATGAGCCTGGGAGTTCTGACCGTGCTGTTTTCTGCAGAGCCTGCAAGGCATGAACTGCCCCCGGCACGCAACGCGATGGCATGGCTTCAGGGGGCGCTGGTGGAACCGTTTGCCGACTTTATAGGCCGATACCGGTGGCAGGCCGCGCTGATCCTGGCGCTGATCGCGGTGTATCGCATCAGTGATGTGGTCATGGGCATCATGGCCAACCCGTTTTATGTGGACATGGGTTACACCAAGGACGAAGTAGCCGCGGTGACCAAGGTGTATGGCGTGATCATGACGCTGGTGGGTGCGTTTATCGGCGGGGTGCTGTCCATGCGCCTTGGCGTGATGCGGGTGCTGATGCTGGGTGCCGTCCTGAGCGCGGCGAGCAACCTGCTGTTTGCGGGCCTGAGCACGCGGGGGCATGACCTTACCGGGCTGATTTTTGTGATTTCAGCCGACAACCTGTCCAGCGGCATTGCCACTGCGGCGTTCATTGCTTATTTGTCCAGCCTGACCAATGTCAGCTACTCGGCGACGCAATACGCCTTGTTCAGCTCCATGATGCTGCTGCTGCCCAAGTGGCTGGCAGGCTTCTCAGGCGTTTACGTGGACCAGTTCGGCTACGCCCATTTCTTCACCGCCACCGCACTGCTGGGCCTGCCCGTGTTGCTGCTTGTGTGGCTCGCCTCGCGCGTTCACGCCACCCCAAAACAAGACCTCAGCAGCGCTGTTTTACCGGACTGACGGGTTCGCTCACAGCTTGGGCGCAAGCTGCACGTCAAGTTCAAAACGCAGCCCCCAACTGACCCTTTTGGGGGATATACAGCGTAAATCAAAGTCGATAAAGTCCCTCTCACTGCTGTCACAGTCAAGAGAGGTTTGGTTTCAAGCTCGGTATTCATAAGCTGGCTGAATCTGATACTCAGAATTCCAACGACGTCCCCTCCGGGGACTTTTCAAGCCACCTCCGGGTGGCTTTTTTTTCGCTTGTACCGCTGCGTTACGGCACAATCCCCGCATGAAAACACGCCTGACTGAACAACTGGGCCTGTCCAGCCCCATTGCATTGGCACCCATGGCGCTGGCCTCTGGCGGCGCTTTGGCCCTGGCCTGTGCACGTGCTGGCGCTTTAGGACTGGTGGGCGGTGGTTATGGTGACCTGGCCTGGACACAAGCGCAATACACCTTGGCACTTCATGGCAACGCGCCCACAGGCCCGACCGGCAAGGCCACGCCAATTGGCGCAAGCGGTGGGGCA
>JBILKC010000180.1:0-5867 GCA_044376885.1 Hylemonella sp.
AACTTCAAACAGTCCTGGCAGGAGCACCCGGGCCAGTGTGGGGGAAGCACCCAGAACCACGGTGGCTTCAATGTTTTCCTTGCCTTGCGAGAGTTTTCGGCGCATCCGTGCAGCTTCCGCCAGCATTCGTTGCGCTGACTCATAAAAAATCACGCCGGCCTGCGTCAATTGCACACCCCGGGGCTTGCGTTGTAAAAGTTGTACGCCCAGATCAGTTTCAAGTTCACGCAGATGCCTGGTAAGGGCAGGTTGAGCCAGCGGAATGCTGGTTGCCGCCGCAGTGATGCTGCCGGCATCAGCAATGGCTACAAAGTAACGCAGGGTGCGCAGGTTCATGAAGTAGGTTAAATCGCTAATCGTTGAATTGCCAACCAATAGCACGATGATATGGCAATGCCGTAATTTGGCATTGGACGCCTGCGTGGTCATGGCTTAAAGTTTGACGACTCCAATAAAAAGTGAAAGACAGTCCAGTGATAGCAACGTCAACGCCATCTTCAAAACCACCCGTAAACGCCACCTTGGTTGAGGTTGACCAACTGCGGGATTTCATCAGCCGTGTACTTGCCAACGAGGGCTTGCCCAAGGCAGACGCCGACAAGGTGGGGCGGCTGATGTCGGAAGCGGACCTGCAGGGTTCTGATGGCCACGGGGTCATTCGCCTGCCGATGTACCTCAAACGCATCAAGGCGGGTGGGATGAACAAAACGCCCAACATCCATGTAGTGCATGAGCGTGCAGCGATGGCTGTGGTGGATGGCGACAACGGCATGGGGCACCTGGTGGTTTCACGCGCGGTGGACATCGCCATCGATAAGGCCCGCGAGGCGGGTGTGGCCTGGGTCAGCACACGCAATAGCAACCATGCGGGCCCGGCATCGCTGTATTCGCGCAAGGCCTTGGAGCACGACATGTTGGGGCTTTACTTTGCAGTGGGTAACGCCAACCATTTACCCCCGTGGGGTGGTATGGACATGTTGCTCTCTACCAACCCGATTTCGGCGGCAATTCCGGCGGGTCAGGAGCCGCCTGTGGTTCTTGACATGGCCACCACGGTGGCGGCTTACGGCAAGGTCAAGGCCAAGGCCAAGCGCGGCGAGCAAATGCCTGAAGGGTGGATGATTGATCGCCAAGGTAAACCCCTGACCGACCCCACCCGCGCCAATGAAGGCTTTTTATTGCCTATCGGCGAGCACAAGGGCTATGGCCTGGCATTGATGGTGGGTCTCTTGGCTGGCACCTTGGGGGGGGCGGCCATGGGACGCGAGGTGGTTGACTTCAATGCTGACCACGTAACTCTGACCAACACCGGCCAGTCGATTCTGATGATCGACCTCAACGCATTCGGCAACCCGGCAGTCTTCAAACAATCCGTGGACCAGTTGGTGCGTGACATTCGCAACAGCGAGCGCATGCCGGGCGTGGAACGAATCTGGCTACCCGGCGAGCAAAGCCATGAGAAGCGCGTACGCTATGAAAAAGGTGGTATTCCATTACCCAATGTGCTGGTTGACGAGCTGCAGGCGCTGGCGCATGAGCTGGGTGTGAGCCCCTTGGTCACCATGGCATGATTAAGAATAATTTGAGGAGATCCACATGGGCTTACGTTTCTTAGAACACCTTTTGATCCTGACGCACGACCCGGACGCTACCCGCGACTGGTTTTGTACGAACCTGGGTTTTGTCTCAGGCTACCATCCCGAATTCGGTTTCCCCGTTCACTGGTTGTACATCGGTAAGCAGGATGTGATTCACATCGGCAAGGCCCGACACTCCGAGCATCAAGATACCTATTTGAAAACGCCCAGCGATCAGGCCGGTGTTGATTACGCCGCTGCTGGTGCTCCGGGTTCGGGGCGAATCGATCACCTTTGCCTGAACTGCGAAGGGATTGAGGAGTTCATTGATCGCCTGACAAAAAATGGGGTTGAGTTCAGTGAGAGAAAAGCGCATAACTCCAACCTGTATCAGCTGTTCATGCGTGAGCCGATCAATGGAATCAAAGTGGAATTGAATTTCGCCTGGGAAGAGGCCGCGCGCATCGGACGTGTTCCAAGTTGGACTGACGCCGGCGAAAACGCACAAAAAGAACCGGCCTGACACATGCAAAGAAGAACCTTGGTTCAGTCAGGCCTGATGGCCTGTTTTCCATCTTGTTTCGTTCCGGCTGTCTTTGGCCAAAGCCCACAGAAGTACCCGGCGGGTAGCGTCTCCGTAGTGCTTCCTCTGCAGGCAGGTAGCGCATCGGATGTGGCTGTCAGACAGTTTACGGAGCGCTTGGCCACACGGTTTGGCGTGGGCTTTGTGGTGGAAAACGTCGCAGCTGCTGCAGGTTTGGTCGGTCTGGAACGGCTTTCCCGGGCAAAACCGGATGGACAAACTCTGGCCGCCTTGAACAACAGCATTGTGACCATCTTGCCGCATTTGCAGCCTCAGAATATCAAGGTTGATACACGTCAGGATTTTCTGCCGATTACCGGTATTGCCAACATCCCCACTTTTTTTGCAGTTCCGAAGTCCTCATCCATCAAGACCATCAAGGATTTGTTGGATCGGGCCCGCAAAGAGCCCGACCGGATCACCTACTCTTCCGGAGGTGTCGGCAGTCCTCAGCATCTGGCTACAGAAATGTTCAAGTCGTTTACCGGGACCAAGCTGGTTCACGTACCTTACCGGGGTGCCAGCCAAGCGGCGCTGGCAGTCGCGTCTGGTGAGGTCGATGTCATGTCCATGGCACTGTCTTTGGCGCAGCCCTTTTTGCAGGACGAGCGGATCCGTTTGATCGGCTACTGTGGCGTTGAACGGCATCCGCAATTTCGCGACATTCCCACGCTCCAAGAACAAGGCGTTGCCAAATACGACTATTCCTCCTGGGTTGGGCTGTTTGCAAGCAAAGACACTTCGCCTGACATTCTTGCTGTGCTGCGCAAGGAGTCCGAGGTCGTCGTGAATGACCGCTCTTTCCAGACACAATTGATTCGTTCCGGACTGGATCCCTGGCCACGCAATGCCAGCGAGTTGGCCAAGATTGTCGGCGCTGATTTTCAGCGTTGGAAGACAATTATTCTGGATGCCAAAATCCAGGCCAAATGACAAGCCATACCAGCAAGCCTGCCAACACAACCAGCAACACGATTCGACTGGCCGGCTATCAGGGAGATGCGTCAATTTTGACGCAGGCTTTGAAAAATCTGGCCCACGGTGTGCAAAGCCGACTACCCGGTCAAAGCTGTGATCTGGATATCGATGTCACTGCCTCGGGGCAATCTGCCAACGCTTTGTTCGCGAGTATTGAGACCGGAGACCGACAGATTGCGTATATGGCCTCGAGTTATCTCTCAGCACGGGTTCCTGAACTCGGGGTGTTGGACATTCCCTTTTCAGTGTCAGACAGAGCGCATGCGCTGGCAGCCCTGGATACGGGTGCCGGCGACATGATCAAGCACGCAGTTGCAGGAAAAACCGCCTACCACGTGCTGGGCTTTTGGGACAACGGATTTCGCCACATTTCAAACCGAATCAGACCCATACGCTCCCCGCAGGATTGCACCGGGTTGCTCATTCGCACCCTTGATAACGAAGACTATCGCAGCCTGCTTGCAGCGCTGGGCTTTACAGCACGAACCATCGATGTGAAAGATCTGGTGCGTGCGGTTGGTAGCGGCGAGGTGGATGCCCAAGAGAATCCTTTGACCAACTTGCTGACTTTTTCGCTATGGCGATACCATTCCTATGTCAGTCTGACTGGCCATTTCTTTGGTGTGCTGCTCCTGGTATGTCATCGGGACTGGTTTTTTGGCCTGTCAGCGCAAGCGCAAGCGCAATTGACTTTGGCCGTGAATGAAGCAACGCAATTGCAGCGCCAACTGGCATCTGCAGCGGACGCCTTGGCCCTGGATGAATTACGCGCTCATGGCGTTGAGATACTTGAACCTCAAGAGATTGATATGACGGCATTTCGTCAACAAGCTGATCAGGTCATTCTGAAGGCCAGCCAGGCGCTCAATCCTGATTTGATACGCGCCTATCTCGGCAATCCCATTTCGTTTTTATGAAGGAGCTCCCCATGCAAGTCAAAACAGTTCGTATCCATCAAGCCGGAGGCCCTGAGGTTCTTCAGCTTGAAAGTCATGAACTCTCTGCCCCCGCGCCGGGCGAAGTCACCATTCGTCATACGGCGATTGGCTTTAATTACCAGGATATTTACACCCGCTCGGGCATGTATCCCGCACCCATGCCCACAGGTCTGGGCACTGAGGCCGCCGGTGTGGTTGAAGCCGTTGGTCCAGGGGTGACAGATTTCAAGGTTGGCGACCGTGTCTGTTACGCCAGCGGACCGGTTTTGGGTGCCTGTGCCACACACCGCAACTACCCTGCAGCGCGTTTGTTGCATTCCCCTGCACACATGAAAGATGAGGAAATCGCTGCTATTTTGCTCAAGGGTATGACCGTTGAATACCTGATGCAACGTTGCTATCCGGTCAAGGCCGGTCAGTTTGTGCTGATGCATGCCGCAGCGGGCGGTATTGGTTTGCTTGCAGGTCAGTGGGGCAAGCACCTGGGTGCGCACATGATTGGCGTGGCCGGAGGGGCCGAGAAGGTCAAGCAGGCACTTGATAACGGCTATGCTTTTTGCATTGACCGCAAGACCGAAGATGTTGCTGCACGTGTCAAGGAAATCTCGGGGGGCGCAGGCGTTCCTGTGGTGTTTGACTCGGTGGGTAAGGACTCTTTCGATCAATCACTTAACAGCCTGGCCCCACGGGGTTACTTTGTGTCGTTTGGCACCACCACGGGTGCACCGCCTCCTGTGGCTGCCGCAACCCTGCAAAAGATGGGCTCGCTTTACTTCACGCGCCCCACTTTAGTCACTTACACCGCATCAACAGAAGACTTGCGCTCCTCTGCCGCCACTGTGTTTGACATGTTTGCAAAAGGAGCCTTGAAGCTGTCCATCAACCAGCGCTTTGCTCTGGCGGATATTGCCAAAGCGCATAGTGCACTTGAAGGCGGTCAGACCACTGGATCAACCGTCATTGTTCCCTGATCGGCCTGTCCGATATCAAAACGTTATGGCAAGGGGTTAAATCGGCATTGCATGTGCTGGTTTCCCCTCGTTCAATAAACGTTGGATTTGGTTACGCTAAGCATTGGGATAACTTATTGATGGAGACAAACCATGCCAATGAACTTTAAAAAAACCGTTTTGGTCGCGCTGCTTGGATTGGTTGGCGCTGCCAGTGTTCAAGCCGAAAATATCAGGCTGCGCATCGCATCAGGACACCCTGCAGCCAACACCTATGTGAACCTGATGCAAAACTTCTTTGTACCTGAAGTAACCAAGCGGGTTGCTGAAAAAACATCTCACAAGATTGAGTTTGTTGAAGGTTATGGTGGCTCCATGGTCAAGGTGGCAGACACCCTGGAAGGCGTCCAATCAGGCATTATTGATATTGGTGGCTATTGCTTCTGCTTTGAGCCCTCCAACTTGCCACTCAATGCATTCCAGGTCATGTTGCCTTTTGGTACCATGAATTCCGAGATGAGCGTCAAACTGGCGCGGGCTGTCTACGACAAAGTGCCTTACCTTTCCAAGGTGTTTGAGGATAAGTACAACCAGCAGTTACTCGCCTTGATCTCTGACAATGGATACAACCTGGGTACCACCTTTGAATGGAATACGGTTTCAGACCTCAAAGGCCGCAAGATTGCCGGTGCGGGCTTGAACCTGAAGTGGCTGGAGTATGCAGGCGCCGTACCCGTACAGTCCTCGTTGCCGGAGGCCTACACATCCATGCAAACCGGTGTTTACAACGGATGGATCATGTTCCCTTCAGCTTGGGTTAACTTCAAGCTGGGCGAGGTTG
>JBILKC010000181.1:0-5833 GCA_044376885.1 Hylemonella sp.
GGCCGTGCCTATGGCAAAAGTGGCCACGGGAATGCCCTTGGGCATCTGGACAATGCTGTGCAGGGAGTCCACGCCGCTCAGGTGTTTGCTGGGCACAGGCACGCCCAGCACGGGTACGGTGGTTTTTGCCGCCAACATGCCCGGCAAATGGGCAGCACCGCCCGCACCGGCAATGATGGCCCTCAGACCCCGGCCCGCCGCGGCCTGGGCATAGGCAAACATGTCATCGGGCATGCGGTGCGCCGAGACCACCCGCGCTTCGTGGGCAATGCCAAAGTGATGGAGAATCTGTACTGCCTGTTGCATGGTGTCCCAGTCGGAACTGGAGCCCATGACAACGCCGATTTGGATGTGTTTCATAGTGTCGGGGACAAAAGACCAGAATCTTCTGCCCGATGGTTAGAGACCGCAATTTTACTTTTTACACCAGAGCCCCCCCGAAATGATCAACGTCACCGCAGAAAACTTTGAAACTGAAGTCATGTTGGCTTCGCAGGAAACCTTTGTCCTGATTGATTTCTGGGCCCCCTGGTGCGGCCCCTGCAAGGTCATTGGCCCCCTGCTGGAAAAGCTGGAAACCGACTATGCAGGCCGCTTCACACTGGCCAAGGTTGACTCCGACCAGGAGCAGGAACTCAGCCAGGCTTTTGGCATCCGCAGCATTCCGACCTGTGTGCTCATGAAAGACGGCAAACCCGTGGATGGCTTTATGGGTGCCCTTCCCGAGGGCAAGCTGCGCGAGTTTCTGGACAAGCACATTCCCCCCGCTGACGACGCTGATCAGGCCGATGACCTGGCCAAGCTGGAGGACGCGCTGCCGCAAGACCTCCCAGCAGTTGCGCAACGCATGGCCGATGCCTTGGCGGCCAAACCCGACAACGACGACCTGCGCTTTGACTACGTCAAGCTGCTCATCAGCACCGGGGATCTGGATGCTGCCGCCCAGGTCCTGGGGCCCGGGCTGGCGCAAATTCCGGTGCCCTTGCGCTTTGAAGCACTCAAGCAGTGGATGAGTGCTCTTAAATTTGCAGCAACAGACCCTCGTGGTACCTGGGAAATTGCCCAATTTGATGCCTTAATTGAAACCAACAAACGGGATTTTGAAGCCCGCTTTGCAAAAAGCCAGCTGCTGGTGGCCCTTGACGAGTGGACGCTTGCGCTCGACGAGTTGCTGGAGATCATCATGCGCGACAAGAAATGGCATGACGAAGCACCGCGCAAGCTCTTTGTGGCCATACTGGAGCTGCTAACCCCGCCCAAACCCAAGGCAGGGTCAGACAATCCGGGTAAAACAGCGGGCGGTATTGAACTGGCCGGCAAAGCCGTGGTGCAAGAAGACGGCCAGGCCGCGCTGGTTTCGGGCTATCGCAGACGCCTGAGCATGATGCTCAATTAAGGCTGCGCCAATCGCTGGGCACGCACTTGGCGGCGGCTCAGCGGCGCGCGTCTTTGGGGATGGAGTACGTGCCCACCACATGCGCCACCAGATCGTCGCTGCCCTCTGAATACAGGCTGACCTCACCCACAGCCAGCGATTTGCCCAGCTTCAGGAGCTTGCACACGGCGATCACGGCCTGGTTGGCTGCAGGTTTTCTCAGGAAATTGATGTTCAGGCTGGTGGTCACCGTGAGCGGAACGATGCCAATTTCTCCCAGGATGGCCACGTAGAGCGCCACATCGGCCAGACCCATGAGCACCGGACCCGAGACCGTGCCGCCAGGGCGCAACTCATTGACGCCGACCGCCTGCCGGACAGTGGCCGTCATGGGCCCGACAGACACCACGGTGCTGGTGTTTTGTGGAAATTCCCGGGCCAGAAAAGCTGCAATTTCGTCGCGCGTTGCCATGGTTGTCTCGCCTTGTTCATGCGTCAATAGTGGCCGCGATTTTAGCCCTCGACGGCCTGTGCCAGGGTGGGCCACAGCGGCTCGCTGGCGCGACGGAAAGCACCGAGATGGCCAATCTGCTTCAGACCCACATCGGCAGGGGCGATGACCTTGAGTTGTGAGGGGGCCTTGGGCAGTGCCGCCAGAAAATGCTGGGTGCAGCCCAGTGTCATGGCTTCGTCGTCTGTGAAGCTGAGCGCTTCAATGGGGAATCGGGCCGATTGCAAGCTGGGCAAGACAAGGTCGGGCTCACACCCCCAGGCAAACTGCGGGTGACAACACCAGCGAGCCCATTGCAAAGCCACTTGCCTGGGCAAATCGCCCACCATGCGAAGGCGCTTGCCCGGAAAATAACCCAACACCGGGGTCAGCAAGGGGATGGCCGCTTTCAGCATCACCGGCGCAAAACGCCGGGACGGTGTGGCCCAGTCTCGCCAGGAACCGGAACCGGCCGCCACCAGCACCAGCTTGGCAATGCGCGACTGCGTTTGCGCCGTGCTCATGGCTGCATGGTGCGCGCCCAAGCTATGCCCGATGACGTTCAGCGGTGCGCCACCACTTTGGGCCAGCAAGGCTTCAACAGCGGCACTGAAATCAAGCCGGGCCCAGCTCAGCATGTCGGCCTGGAGGCCTTGCAACGACCCACCTGGCAACAGCGCCCTGGAAGCTCCGATGCCACTCAAGTCATAGGTCATCACCACATGTCCGCGTGCACTCAGCCAGTTGGCAAAATGAAAGTAAAAGGTTTGCGGCACCCCGAGCGCCGAGCCTATCAGCGTGGCGCTGCGGGGCTTGCCTTCGGGCTTGAACAAGGTGGCCACCAGTTCATGGCCTGTCCGGGTAATCAACCGCTTTTCTTCTTGCTGCATACGCCCTTTCAATGCAAAGCAGGCTTGCCGTCCCAAAAGCCTTCGCGTTTGAGCACACTGCGAATGGTGGCTTGCAGCGTCTCGGGCACCTGGTAGTGCGGATGGGCGCGCATCAAGGCGGCGGCATCACTCATGCGCAGCAAGGCATCCAATTGCCGCTCTGTTTGTTCATGCTCCTGGCGGTGCAGCGCATAGACGCCCGGCGGATTGACTTGCCCCTGACTGCGGGCGTACTTCATGGCGGGCACTTGCGTGCTGCAGTGGCAGGCGGCCTGGGGGTTGGCCAGGCCACAGGTTTTTTGGGTAAAGGCATCAAGCTTGCTGCGCGCGCGTGCAAGGCGTTGGCGGTAGGCCTCGGGTGTGCAATCCATCACCGCTGCCGCCTCCTTGGATGGCAGGTTAAACACCACATCCAGGACATAAGCCAGCCGCTGTTCACGCTCAAGCGTCATCAGCATGTTTTGCGTACAACCCAGCGCCACTTGACGGGCTTGCAGCTTGTCTTCCGGGCTCAGGCTTTGCCGTTGCCCTTGCGGATCACCCAGGGACGCGGTATAGGCCAGTCCAGCTTGCAATCGCTCATTCATGGCGTCCAGCGACACTTCGGGAAACTCTTTGGCCTGGGTGATGGCATCGAGCAAGTGGCGTCGGGCCACCTGATAGACCCAGGTGGAAAATCTTGATTCACCCCGAAAACTGGACAGGTGGGTAACCACCCGCATCAGAATTTCCTGTGTGGCATCGGCGGCATTCTCGCGGTGGCCCAACATGCGCACCGCCAGGTTGTAAACCCCAGGCTGAATCGTGAGCAGCAGATCATCCAGGGCAGCCAAGTCACCTTGGGTGGCCAACTGCACACATTCCAAGCCTGGTTCGGTGATTTTCATTGCTTGATAACCGTTAAAGCAGCGTCAGACACGACGTTGCTGGCTTGGGTGCTTGGGCTGAGGATGGGTGTGTCAAACCACTGGATTTTTGCATGTTGGCCGTATTGTGATCGCACCCTGGCATGCCAGGCCTCATTGAACCAGGCCTGCGCACTGGCCTCGTCTTTCCAGAGGTAAATGCCGCCAAATGTTCCTGCCTCGGAAAGAGTGAAATGCTTGCGCAGCAGGCCCGGGATCTTTTGATAGACCGGCACCGCCTGTTTGAACTCCTGAATCAAGCGCTCACGGCTGATACCAGCCGGGGTATCAATTTCAACCAGTGTGGCCACGCCTTGGCTATGGGCATTGGCCGGCGTTCCGCCGGGCGTGTTGTCGATCGACACCGGGGCCTCAAAGTAGCGCACATGGCCTGCGCTGCCCCGCTCCTTTTGCACCCGTGCAAACCATTCGGGCGTGAACCAGGCTTGCGCGGCCGCCTTGTCATGCCAGAAGTAAAGGCCACCAAAGTCACCGCTATCCCGGGCAAAGGAATAGGTTTTGAATGCCAGCCCATTGATTTGCTGGTATTGGGCAATGGTGTTGCGCATCTTGCTGGCAATCACAAAGCGCGGGGCATACCAGGGTGAGGGCACTTGTACCACGGTCACCACGGCGGGGGCAGAAGAACTGGCTTGGGCTTGTTGGGCTTGGGCGCTGCCTGAAAGTAGCCACATTGCCCCCAAAAGGGCACCCATCACAACCGAAGACCCCAAGGGACCCGGGAGAACTTGAGAAACCTGACGCATGATGACCTCCAAAAAATGCAGCGTGCCGACATGGCCCGCTTATTTTTTTAGACGGTTGTGCGCAAAATTTTGTGACAAGCGCGCTTATTGGCCTGCGGGGCTGGTCAAACGCTTGAGGGCTTCGGCATAAATGGCCGAGGTTTTCTCGATCACTTCTGGAGGCAAAACCGGCGCTGGTGCTGTTTTGCCCCAGGGTTGGCCGTCAACCTGGGCGGTTTCCAGCCAGTCGCGCAGAAACTGTTTGTCGTAGCTGGGCGGGTTCTTGCCTGCGGCAAAAGCCGCGTCGTAAGACGCCTGCGGCCAGTAGCGTGACGAATCCGGGGTCAGCACTTCATCCATCAGGACCAGCGTGCCGGCTTTGTCCAGCCCAAACTCGAATTTGGTGTCCGCAATGATGATGCCTTTGGTGGCGGCAATCTGGCTGGCGGCCTGGTACAGGGCGATCGAAATGTCGCGGATGCGCGTGGCCAGATCCAGGCCAATCATCTCTGCCGTTTTTTCAAAGGTGATGTTCTCGTCATGCGCCCCCACGTCGGCCTTGGCCGCCGGGGTGTAAATGGGTGCGGGCAACTTTGAGGCGTTTTGAAGTCCGGCGGGCAAGGGCACACCACAAACCGATTGACTCAACTTGTACTCAGCCCAGCCGCTGCCGGCCAGGTAGCCGCGCACCACCGCCTCCACCGGTAAAGGCTTGAGCCGTTTGACCAGCATGGCGCGGCCGGCCACCTGGTGCACCTCATCGGGCCGAACCACGCTCTCGGGGGACTCGCCTGTCAGGTGGTTGGGGCAAATATTGAGCCCCTGGGGGCCGAGCTGGTCAAACCAGAACAACGCCATTCGGGTGAGCAGGGCTCCTTTGCCGGGAATGGGTTCGCCCATGATCACGTCAAACGCGCTGATGCGGTCGCTGGCCACCATCAGCAGACGATCGTCCCCGACCGCGTAGTTGTCGCGCACCTTGCCACGGGCCAGCAGGGGCAAAGACGTCAGGGTGGAGGTATGCAGGGCAGGCGTATTCATAAAGTTGGGGGGCATAGGGCCAATCGGCTTGGGCACCGAGTCTAGCAAGACCCGGAGCGCGGTCAGCTTGCGGAGATGCCCGGGGATTGGCTGCGCGCGCCGTTTGGCAAGTAGCTAAGCCACGCCCTGATGGCGAGCGATACAGGTATCCAGCACCACGTTGCCCGAGCGCAGCCACCAGTTGCGGCTTGAAAAAATCTCCACCTCACTGAAACCTGCGTAACCCGCAGCCTCCATCCAGCCCCGGATTTTCCGCAGTTCGATCACACCATCGCCCATCATGCCGCGGTCATTGAGCATGTCCCGTGTGGGTGTGAGCCAGTCACAGACATGCCATGCCAGCAGGCGATGCTTGCCTTTTGTGTTGCCTGCCCTGGCAATCTGTG
>JBILKC010000019.1:0-18681 GCA_044376885.1 Hylemonella sp.
TGCCAGCGATTTGAGCCTCAAAGGTCTCAAGATCGTTGTAGATGCCGCCCATGGAGCGGCCTATCACATTGCGCCCAAAGTTTTCCATGAATTAGGTGCAGAAGTAATTGCCATTGGCTGTAATCCAGATGGGCTCAATATCAACCACGAAGTCGGGGCAACACACCCCGAGGCACTCATAGACTCAGTCAAGTTCCATCATGCAGACTATGGTGTGGCGCTTGATGGTGATGCCGACCGTCTGCTTCTTATAGACTCCAAGGGCAGGCTCTACAACGGTGACGAGTTGTTGTACTTAATCGCCGATGACCGGTTGGGACGCGATGAGCATGTGCCAGGTGTTGTGGGTACGCTTATGACCAATATGGCGATTGAAATTGCTTTCAAGACTCGCGGTGTTGAGTTTGTTCGCGCCAAAGTGGGTGATCGTTACGTCCTGGAAGCGCTACTCCAGCACAAATGGCTGCTCGGCGGCGAAGGCTCTGGTCATTTACTGGCCCTGGACAAGCACACGACTGGTGATGGTCTGATCTCTGCATTGCAGGTGCTTCAGACCTGCGTCCGCAGTGGAAAAAGTATGTCAGAACTGCTGTCGCAGGTGACCCTCTTTCCCCAAACCTTGATCAATGTTCGTCTTGCTGCCGGAGCAGATTGGAAAAGCAAACCGTTTTTTTTAAAGGTGCTCAAATCAGTAGAGGCTGAACTAGGTATGACGGGCAGGGTGCTGATACGGCCTAGCGGGACGGAGCCTGTGGTTCGCGTCATGGTAGAGGCCAAGGATCTCATCCTGTCCAAGACTTGTGCCCAGCGTTTGGCCGATGCAATTGAGTCTTCATAACTCTTTTGCCCTCTGAAATTGTCATCAAAAAGACATCAAAAAGCCATATTTATGTAACTTAAGCCCGCCAAAATAAGTCCATTGTTTCAATAGCAGGAGAACACAATGGGGCAGGGATTTGGCAGTCAATTTGAGGGATTGCATGCTCTGAGCCGCGCATCCAACCCCTCAATTCACGAGGTCGACTTCAATCGGAGAAAGGTTTTCCAGTGCACCGGAGCTGCAGTCGCAATGCTGGTGGGTTCCCACTCCTTGGCCTCTGGTGGATTCAAAGAGAAGCCTCTCGGATTTACCCCGGTACCGGTTTCTACGGCCGATAAGCTGGTGGTCGCCCCAGAATATTTCGCGGAAGTCGTGATTCGTTGGGGTGATCCGGTCGGTGACCCTGCCGGCTCACCAGCATTTAAGTCAGATGCCTCCAATACCTGGCAAGAACAGTCTCTTCAAGCGGGGATGCATCATGATGGCATGGCTTTTTTCGCGATTGATAAAAACCCACGACACGGTTTATTGGCGATCAACCATGAGTACACCGACGATGGCCTTTTGCACGTTGACGGCATGTCCAATTGGTCTGCAGATAAGGTGCGTAAATCTCAAGCAGCACATGGCGTGAGTGTGGTTGAAGTGCTTGAACGTCAGGGTCAATGGCGGGTTATGCCTGCTTCGCGCTATGCAAGGCGCATCACAGCCAATACGCCCATGTCCCTCAGTGGCCCTGCCAGCGGCCACGGATTGCTGAAAACTGCAGCTGACCCCACTGGAACTCAGGTTTTGGGTACTTTAAACAATTGCGCGTCGGGAAGTACCCCATGGGGAACCTATCTGACCTGTGAGGAAAACTGGAACGGCTATTTTTCGGCCAGTGAAAAGCCCACTGAAGACGAACAACGTTATGGGCTTCGCCACCAGGGATGGGGTTACCGGTGGCATGAACACGATGAGCGTTTTGATGCGGTCAAGCATCCCAACGAGCCTCATCGCTTTGGTTGGGTGGTCGAGATCGACCCCATGGACCCCCATCAAAAACCTGTCAAGCGTACGGCCCTGGGTCGCATCAAACATGAAGGTGCTACTACAACGTTAACGCGGGATGGTCGCGCTGTAGTTTATATGGGAGATGACGAACGCTTTGAGTACATCTATAAATTTGTCTCAAGAGACAAAGTCAAGCCCGGTGGTTTCAAGGCAAATCAGTCCTTGCTTGATCATGGCACGCTTTATGTGGCACAGTTCGACAGCAAGGGGTTTGGCAGATGGCTGGCACTGGTGCAGGGTGAATCCGGTTTGACGGCCGACAAAGGTTTTTTGACTCAAGCGGATATTCTGATAAGAACCCGACAGGCTGCAGATGCTGTGGGCGCGACACGTATGGACAGGCCGGAGTGGCTTGCTGTTCACCCTCAAAACGGTGAAGTATTCGCTACGCTGACCAACAACAGCTTGCGCGGACAACCGGGTCGCGACGTCAATGATGCAAATCCACGTTCAGACAACATCATGGGACACATTATCCGGTGGCGTGAAGGCGGTGCCAGCGGGGGTGATGCAGGCGACACTGAATTTCGCTGGATGCACTTTGCCCTGGCTGGTGATCCCGATGCTCAAAAGGCTGAACATCGTGTTGCCATCAAGGGCGATATGTATGGCAGTCCTGATGGTCTTTCATTTGATGAAAGTGGTTTGATCTGGATACAGACCGATATATCGACATCGGTGATGAACAAAGGCAGCTACCAAAGTATTGTCAACAACATGATGCTGTGCGCTGATCCTTCGACCGGCGAAACCAAGCGTTTCTTAACAGGACCTTCCGGCTGTGAGATCACGGGAATTTCCTTCACACCTGATCGGCGGGCCGTCTTCGTCAACATCCAGCACCCCGGTGAAACCGCCAGTGAACGAAGCGACCCCTACAAACCGTTGGCAGTCAGCACCTGGCCCGACGGACCTGCAGGCGGGCGACCGCGTTCATCTACGGTGGTCATTCGCCGCAAGGACGGCGGCATTGTCGGCACTTGACCAGCCAACTCTTCCAGCCCCTTCAACGGGGCTTTTTTATATCTTGACTTCGATCTACTAAGGAAAAAAATGAAAGAACTGCCCAACCCAACAGCTCCCTTGTCACTCATTGGCTTGCCCAGGGGGTCACTTCATCGACCGGATCAACATCTCCATGGTCCAACCAGCGATTCAATTGTCCCGAAGGAGCGTGGCGGCATTGCCGTTTCGTGGGCACAGCATCAGGACGAAGTTCGCCAAGCGCAGCGTTTGAGGTTCATGGTTTTTGCAGGTGAAATGGGTGCCCGGCTTAACACACCCGTAATCGGCCACGACGTCGATATCTTTGACGATTTTTGTGAGCATCTACTGGTTCGTGACCTCGTCAGCAACGAAGTTGTGGGTACCTATCGTGTTCTGACGCCAGCGCAAGCCAAGCGGATCGGCAGTACGTACAGCGATCTCGAGTTTGATTTGACCCGTTTGAGATCTTTGCGTGGGCGTATGGTTGAACTCGGTCGCAGTTGTGTACACCCGGACCATCGGCAGGGTGCTGTGATCATGGCGCTCTGGGGTGCTTTGACCGAATTCATGGTGGCCAATCAGCTCGACACCATGATCGGCTGCGCCAGCATTCCCATGATGCATAACGGTGTTGTAGGCGGTGATGCAGCGGCCAGCATTTGGCACCAACTTCGGCAAACCCATCTCGCACCGATCGATTGCCATGTCAGGCCGCGACTGCCTTTGCCTGTGGATGCACTCGATGGCTCACTGCTGATAGAGCCGCCAGCGCTGATCAAGGGCTATCTTCGCCTTGGTGCCAAAGTCTTGGGGCCACCCGCTTGGGATCCAGATTTCAACTCTGCGGACTTGCCCATGTTCATGCGCGTAGCAGACATGCCTCTGAGATACCGCAAGCGGTTCCTCGGCAAATGATGAGAGCAACCTTTGAGTCAGTGTCTCCCTGGTTAGGGGACACGCCCGCAGGAGAGGCTCATGTTGCGGATGATGACAACAGCCCAGGCAAACGATATCGCAGTATTTTTATCTCCGATCTGCATCTCGGAACACCCGGCTGCCAGGCTAAGGCATTGCTAGCGTTCATGAAATCGCATCCCAGCGATTATTTGTACTTGGTTGGTGACATCGTGGACGGTTGGCAACTGCGTCGACGTTGGTATTGGCCACAGGAACACAATGACGTAGTCCAGAAATTGCTGCGGAGTGCACGCAAGGGATGCAAGGTTATTTATGTTCCAGGGAATCATGACGAGTTTGCCCGTGGCTTTATCGGTCATCAGTTTGGCGGTATTGATGTGGTTGAAGATGCTGTTCACGTCATGGCTGATGGACGCCGCTTCTGGATCATGCACGGCGACTACTTTGACGGTGTGATTCAGTGCGCAAAATGGCTGGCTTACGTGGGTGATTACCTGTATGAATTCACACTGCGACTCAACCGGCATCTCAACCATCTCCGCAATCGTTTGGGCTTGCCTTATTGGTCGCTTTCGCAATACCTCAAGCAAAAGGTCAAAAAGGCACTTAACTATGTTATGGATTTCGAAGTGGCTGTGGCTCATGAAGCCCGACGTCGAGGTCATCACGGCGTGGTTTGTGGCCATATTCATCGGGCCGAGATGCGAGAGATAGACGGTGTGCTTTATTGCAATGATGGCGATTGGGTCGAAAGCCGTTCGGCGCTGGTAGAGCATTTTGACGGCCGCCTGGAGTTGATATTTTGGGAAACATCTTCTGACAACCCTGAATTCAACCCTGCATTCGAAAAGGCTAGCGTATGAAAATTGCGCTGGTGACGGATGCCTGGTTGCCCCAGGTCAACGGCGTTGTAACGACACTTGTTGAGTTGGTGAGTGAGTTGGAGAAAGCTGGGCATGTGATTGAAGTCATTCACCCCGGACAATTCACCACGCGCGCCTGTCCGGGCTACCCCGGTATTGATATCGCAGTGAGGCCTGCAGGTGTCGTCAAGGCGTTGTTGACGAAGATCTCGCCGGATGCCATTCACATTGCCACCGAAGGGCCTTTGGGTTGGGCAACTCGTTCGTATTGCCTCAAGAACAAACTGGCTTTCACTACAGCCTTCCATACCAAATTCCCTGAAATTCTCAATGCCGCTCTTAAAGTGCCACTTTCATGGGGCTACGCGTTGTTCCGTCACTTTCATAAACCTTCTTCTGGTGTCATGGTTCCGACCCAGGGCGTCTTGGAAATGCTCAAACGACGGGGTTTTCGTCATTTGAAGAACTGGACGCATGGTGTAGACATGGCCTTGTTCAAGTTCCATGGGAAGGTTCAGGTTCATCCCAAGCTCGGATCCCTTCCACGACCTGTTTCTCTTTTTGTCGGCAGGGTGTCATACGAAAAAAATATACAAGCTTTTCTTGATCTGGATGTTCCAGGTAGCAAGGTGGTTTGCGGGGTAGGGCCTCTGGAGCTCCACCTCAAAAAGCAATATCCTCAAGTACACTGGCTGGGTGTACTTCCGCGTGATGAGTTGGCAGGTATCTATGCGTCAGCTGATCTGTTTGTCATGCCAAGCAAATCGGAAACTTTTGGCTTGGTGATGCTCGAGGCCATGTCTACTGGAACCCCTGTTGCAGCTTATCCTGTCGATGGGCCCTTGGAAGTGCTAGGCTGGCTCGGCGAACAGACCAAAGGTGGTTCTTTGCACGCAGACCTGAAAAGTGCCTGGTGTGCGGCACTCAATATACCGCGTCACGAAGCTCGCCAAAGGGCGGAATTTTTTAGCTGGTCGTCAGCCAGTCAAATGTTCACGGAGCATTTGGTGTCGGTGAAACTTGAATCACCCAAGGACAAGTTCACAGAATTGCCTTGAGTTACTTCGATTTGTCACGAAACTGACATTAATTTGAAAAACAATGTAAAAGTTTCAACTTATTCACCGATTTACCGCCATGTTGTCTCCAGTCCCCACAGAACAAGCAATAGTGCCTTACCAATCTATTGAATTGCTGGATCGCGACCACAGTATTTTGGCTTTTAACGAGCGGGTTTTCAACTGGGCTTGTCGGGAAGACGTGCCCTTGCTGGAACGACTCAGGTATTTGTGCATAGTTTCGTCAAATCTGGATGAATTTTTCGAAGTTCGAGCCGAACTTCATCTGTCCGCAAATAAAGCTAACGAGGATAGCGGCGTATTCACTTCGCATTCATTTATACGCCTCTCACTCGCAGTTCATGATTTGGTCGATAGGCAATATGCGCTTTACAACGACGTGTTGATGCCGACCTTTGAGAAAAACGGCATCAAGATCGTTGCACATGGGGATCGAAATCCAGCGCAAAGACTCTGGGTCAAGCGCTATTTCGAACGAGAGGTTCGCCCTATGCTGGTTCCTGTAGGACTGGATCCTGCTCACCCATTTCCACAGGTAGCCAACAAATCATTAAATTTTATTGTTCGGCTGACCGGTTTTGATGCATTTGGACGAAAAAACGAAATTGCAATTGTCAAAGTACCTCGTGCTTTGCCAAGGGTTATTCAGTTACCTGAAGAGATATCCGGTGGACGGAGTCTTTTTGTCTCGCTCTCAAGTGTAATCCGCTCACATCTTGATCAACTTTTTCCGGGCCGGGATGTAGGACAGTTCTCCCAATTCAGGGTGACACGGCATTCAGATCTTGCGGTGGATGAGGACGACGTTCAAAACCTGCGAACTGCTTTAAGGCAGGGCCTCGTTCATCGCCACTACGGACAGGCGGTCCGCCTTGAAGTCTCCGCCGGTTGTTCCGAGTTTCTTTCGAACTTTTTGTTAACCCAGTTTGAACTACCAAAAGAATCGCTTTATCGAGTTCATGGTCCAGTCAATCTCGTCCGACTGACACAGCTTGTCGACCTGCTTGACAAGCCCAAACTCAGATTCCCGCCTTTTACGGGTTGCTACCCAAGACAACTTGTTGCAGGGCATTCAATTTTCGACCAGCTTAAGCAAGGTGACGTCATCATTCACCAGCCCTATGAGAGTTTTGATGGTGTACTTGAATTCCTTCGCGAGGCTGTTAATGATCCCTTGGTTCTGGCGATAAAGCAGACTATCTACCGCACTGGCTCTAACTCTGAACTTATGAATCTTCTACGTGAAGCGGTCAGGCGTGGGAAAGAGGTGACTGTGGTTGTGGAACTCAAGGCGCGGTTTGACGAAGAGGCCAATATCAATTGGGCTGAAATGCTGGAATCGATTGGTGCCCAGGTTTTATATGGCATTGTGGGTCTGAAGACGCACGGGAAAATGATGCTGATTACCCGCCGCGAAGGCCGGCAATTCAGGCGTTATGCCCACCTCTCTACGGGCAATTACAACCCCAGTACTGCCAGGCTTTATACCGACATCAGTCATCTCACGACCGACGTGGCAATCACTTCAGACGTTGAAAATATTTTTGTGCATCTGGCTGGTCAGAGTCGCCTTCCGCGACTCAACCGAATATGGTTAGCACCCTTGCACTTGCACAGGAAATTGATCAACAAGATTGATGCTTTGGCTGCGGCGGCTGCTCAAGGAAAGTCTGCGCGAATCATCGGAAAAATGAACGCCTTGACCGATGAAGAGCTCATACGTGCCTTGATTCGCGCAGGCCAGAGTGGCGTCAAAATCGATCTCATTGTTCGTGGGGCCTGCATGTTGCCTGCACAAGTGGCGGGACAGACCGAGAACATTCGAGTACGTTCCATCATTGGCCGTTTTCTTGAACACTCACGGGTGTTTTATTTTCGTGTTGGCGAGATTGAGGAACTCTATTTATCCAGCGCAGACTGGATGAACCGGAACATGATGCGCCGTGTGGAGTTGGCCTGGCCTGTCATTGACCCTGCTTTACGGCGCAGAATCATTGACGAATGCTTGGTAGCCAGTTTGCATGACGGTGTGGACGCCTGGGACCTGAAGCCCAGTGGAAACTATGAGCGCGTGGACGTCAAACCGCGTCGACAGGTTCATGGTGCCCAAGCTGCACTGATTGCCCGGTACTCCGGGCGTGATCATCCGAAAAACTAGGTGTATGGATACGGACTTCTGGCTTTATCCAGAAGTCCAGGAATATTCGTCTCCTGACAGACGAACTTCCCAAAAAGTCAACTCTATTTTTTGGGTTCTACACTTGCCTTATTGGTAAGAACCGTTGCAAGTGAAGAAGCAAAAACAGCATCATTCATGGCTTCAAGCGCTTTGATACCTGCGCGAAGCAATTCACTTTTTTTCACCTGATAAGACATCTTTCCAGCTCGCGCTTTCAAGCGTGAGAGTACTTCGTATTCATTTTTCGGTATCGAAAAGCTTTCACGGACCAACTTGGGCTTTTTGACATTCTGTGCTTTTTCAATTTTTTCGGTTTTCAGTACCTTGGGTATGGTTTTGCGAGGAGAGGTTTTCTTTGTAGCCAGTCCCTTAGCTGGAACCTTAGCGGGAGCCTTTGCTGGAACTTTATCAACGGTGCTTTTTGGTGTGGCGTCTGGCTTGGGCTGGGACAAGGAGGGCTTGAGAGATGATTTTGACGTTGTTGTGACCATGATGAATATCCTTTAACTGGGTGATGAAGATGGGATATAGCTGGAATGCTGAACTCAAAAGCCTTCAAGCCTCAATTCGCAAGACGTTTTTTGCCAAGCAATGACTTCTTCCCGTAATAAATGAGCTGACTGGGGATAAGTAGCGGCCCAACCTGGTCGGCAACTCATAACAAACCGGGTAGGTTCACCTGATTGTAATACCAGCTGGATCCCTTTGAGCTCTGGTTCTCGTCTGGCATGGCACAAAATAACTGCCAATCGCAGCGACAACAGTTGCATTAAAAAAGAGATGTCAGAAAAATCAATGTCTAACTTCTTTAACTTGCCACGGTGTCCAAGAACCAACAGGCTGAGTCTGTGAAGTTCTGGCATCGAAAAACCAGCAGCATCCGCGTTGTCAAGAATATAAGCACCATGCTTGTGGTAATCGCTGTGGGAAATCAAGCTTCCTATTTCATGAAGCTGAGCCGCCCAACTCAGCTTGCGGATATGACGTTCTGATTCAATTTCACCCTCAATTGCGGTGCTGGCTTGACGAAACAGGGTTTGAGCGACTTTCCTCACCCGTTGCGCCTGGACTGAATCGATGGAAAAGTTGTCAGCCAGACGTTTGACGCTCGAGTTTCTCAGGTCGGTATGGTCGGCCTCTCGGTTAAGCAGGTCATACAGTGCACCATGGCGAAGGGCCCCCTGTGAGATTTGCATCTCGTGGATGTCAAGTAAGTCAAAGACAGCACGTAATACGCTGATGCCGCCGCCAATCACTGCGCGTCGGTCATCTTTCATGCCCTCGATCCGCAGTTTTTCAGAGTACTGTGTTTTGATCAGTTTATCCAGCAGCCAATCCAGTCCTGCCCGGTCAACCCGGTCTGCGGGCCATCCGGCGGCTGTCAAAACATCAGCGACGGCACCAACAGTGCCGGATGATCCGTAGGCCACATCCCAAGCATCGCGACGGTAGGCGTTCAATGCTTCGTCCAGCACGGCCTTAGCCGCAATTTCAGCGCGTTGAAAGGCGTGGGTTGTGAATAGCCCCTGAGGAAAGTAACGCATCGACCACGCAACACTGCCAACGCGGTAAGACTCTGTAACGCTTGATTCGAAGCCTTGACCCAGGATAAGTTCGGTTGAACGTCCGCCGATATCCACAACAAGTCGTCGTTCTTTGGACTGGGGAAGTGAGTGGGCTACCCCTTGATAGATCAGCCTGGCTTCTTCCCGACCGGAGATCACATCTATTGGAAAACCCAGAATCTCGTTAGCCTTGACGAGAAATTCGTCTCGATTATTCGCTTCCCTGAGGGTTTGAGTAGCAACAGCTCGAACCTGGTATTTTTTAAAACCGGAAAGTCGTTCACCGAATCTGGCGAGGCAATCCCATCCTCTTTGCATGGCCTCCAAAGACAAATTCCGATTTTCGTCAAGACCATTGCCCTGACGCACGGTTTCTTTCAAGTACTCGGTTCTTTGGATGTGACCCTGATCGAGGAAGCCTACCTCTAGACGGAAGCTGTTGGATCCTAAATCGACGGCGGCGAGGCGAGTTCCGTTTTGCATTGTTCTATAGCTTTTGCTGTCATCAGCATAGCATCTATCCAGAACTCGCATGATTAGCCGTCAAAACACTCACTTAACGGCGAACCGGGGGGATTAAGACAGTGTCAATCACGTGAATCACGCCATTGGTGGCCTCTACATCCGCTGTTTTCACCACAGCATCTTCGATGGTTACAAAAGTACCCGCTTTGGAAAGTGCCACATTCGCACCATTCACAGTTTTTACCGAACTGTTCTTGACATCAACGCTTGCTGTTTTGCCAGGCAAGACATGAAATGTCAGCACATCTTTAAGCCTGGCTGGATCTGCTGCCAGAGCTTCCATGGTTTTGGCTGGAACGGCTTTGAACGCGTCGTTGTTAGGGGCAAACACCGTGAATGGGCCTGGGCCTTCCAGAGTTGGTGCCAAGCCGGTTTTAATCACGAGGTCATTGAGGGTGCTCAACGAAGGCGTATTGGCCAATGTTTGAGAAATTGAAACGGGTGTAGGCGTTGATGCACATCCAGACACGGCGATTGCAATCAGAGTCGAGAGTACGTACCGACGGTTTTTGTTAAGTACAACCATGAGATTCTCCTTCTTGAAAAATCAAAATCGTAGTCAAGCCATGTGTCATTTTGATGACAGTTCAGAGAATTGGGCTTACAGAAAAAAGGTTTTTGTCATGTCTTTGTCATATTAGATTCTTAAAGTTCTTAAATCGCTTGAATGTTTCACTCATCTGGAGGTTTTAATGAAAACGCTTTTTGGACAAGTTGCCGGCTCAGTCGCAACAACCCTGATTCTTCTGAACTCAAATCTTGTCTTCGCTCAAGACGTGACGGGTGCTGGTGCCAGCTTTCCCGCACCCTTGTATTCCAAGTGGGCGGGTGATTACAACAAGGTTACTGGCGTGAAAATCAATTACCAATCCGTAGGTTCTGGCGCAGGAATTCGTCAAATTGATGCAAAAACCGTAGATTTTGGTGCATCTGATGCACCGCTGAAAGATGAGGACTTGGCTAAGAAGAACCAGATTCAATTTCCAACAGTTATTGGCGGTGTTGTCCCCGTGATCAACGTTCAGGGAATCAGCCCTGGCCAGCTTAAGCTGAGCGGACAGTTGCTTGGGGACATCTACCTCGGGAAAGTTGTTAAATGGAACGATGCCGCAATCAAAACACTGAATCCGACCTTGAATTTGCCTGACACTGCAATTGCACCTGTTCGGCGTGCGGACGGCTCGGGCACCACCTTTATCTTTACGAATTACTTGAGCAAGGTGAACGCCGAGTGGAAGAGCAAAGTGGGCGAGGGCACAGCCGTGAATTGGCCGGTAGGTGCTGGCGGTAAAGGTAATGAGGGCGTTGCAGCATTCGTAGCCCGGCTTCCCAACTCAATTGGCTACGTGGAATATTCTTACGTGAAGCAAAACAAATTGAACTTTGTTCAGATGCAAAATATGGCTGGCTCATTTGTTAGCCCGGACGATACTGCTTTTAAAGCTGCAGCAGCTGGTGCCGACTGGGCCAAAAGCTTTTACCAAATCTTGACACAACAGCCGGGCAAGGATTCATGGCCAATCACCGGAGCCACTTATATCCTGATGCACAAAGTTCAGGACAAACCCGCACAAGCTTCTGCTGCATTGAAATTCTTCTCATGGGCTTATCAGAACGGTGACAAAACTGCTGACGAATTGGATTACGTCCCTATGCCTGCAAGCGTGAAAGCCCTGATTGAAAAGTCATGGTCTGAAATCAAAGATGCTAGTGGCAAACCTATTGCTTTCAAGTGATTTAAGCCAATAACGACAGAAGTCCAGGGGGTCGATATGGCATCTACACTTGAAGATATCAATAATTCCAACTACATCAACGAGAAGGCGAATGAACGTCTTATGAACAATCCTCCCCCTGCCAAATCCGCAAGATCCGGGCCCTTGGTTGACAAGATATTTGGCTGGGTTGCCCAATCTGCAGCTTGGCTCACTTTAGGTTTGCTTGTGGCTATTTTGTTGTCTCTCGTTGTGGGAGCATGGCCGGCCATTGAAAGGTATGGGCTCAGTTTTCTGACGCGCAGTGTCTGGGATCCGGTGCAGGAAGATTTTGGCGGTCTCGTGATGATCTACGGCACACTGGCCACATCCTTGATCGCTTTGGTTATTGCTGTTCCTGTGAGTTTTGGTATTGCTTTATTCCTCACGGAAATGTCCCCTGCATGGCTTAAACGGCCTCTTGGAACAGCGATCGAGCTTCTGGCTGCGGTTCCCTCGATTGTCTATGGCATGTGGGGACTGCTGGTTTTTGGCCCCATACTGGCTAAATATGTGCAAATCCCCCTGCAGTCCTTGTTTACAGGGGTGCCCTTTTTAGGTGCTTTTGTTTCCGGCCCCCCTGTGGGCATAGGTATTCTTTCAGCCGGCATCATTTTGGCCATCATGATCATCCCCTTCATTGCATCGGTGATGCGTGATGTGTTTGAGGTCACACCACCACTCCTCAAAGAGTCTGCTTACGGCTTGGGGGCCACCACGTGGGAGGTGGTCTCGAAGGTTGTATTGCCTTACACCAAGGCAGGTGTTATCGGTGGAATCATGCTCGGACTTGGCCGGGCTCTTGGGGAAACCATGGCCATTACCTTTGTGATTGGCAACATGAATCAGCTCAGCTCCTTGAGCATGTTTGAGGCGGCCAACAGCATTACTTCTGCTCTGGCCAATGAATTCGCTGAGGCTTCAACGGGAATCCATCAAGCATCGCTGATTTACCTTGGCTTGGTCCTCTTTTTTATCACCTTCGTGGTCTTGACGCTGTCTAAATTGATGTTGTCAAAACTGAAGAAAGGCGAAGGCACAAAGTCATGAATGCTGCACTTGAAAAAACCCGATTAATGCATTTTGCCCGCCGCAAACGGGTCAATATTGTTGCGTTGACTTTATCCCTAGGTGCCATGTCCTTCGGACTCTTCTGGTTATTCTGGATTTTGTGGGAGACATTTACGCTGGGTATTGGTGGCTTGACATTTGCTGCTTTGACAGAGATGACACCTCCCCCAAATGAAGTCGGCGGTCTTGCAAATGCCATCTACGGTTCTTTTTTGATGGTGATGCTCGCCACGTTCATAGGCACACCGATTGGCATCATGGCGGGTATTTATCTGGCTGAGTACAACCCTAAAGGTTTGCTTGCGTCGGTGACCCGTTTTGTCAACGACATCTTGTTGTCTGCACCGTCCATTGTGATCGGCTTGTTTGTCTACGCAGTCATCGTTGCCCGTTTCAAGTCATTTTCCGGTTGGGCCGGGGTGATGGCGCTGGCGTTGATAGTTATTCCGGTCGTCATCCGAACAACAGAGAACATGCTCCAGTTGGTGCCCTCTGGTTTGCGGGAAGCTGCATACGCGCTGGGTTCACCCAAGTGGAAGGTCATCCTTAGCATTACTTTGAAGGCGGCCCGCGCAGGCGTTGTGACTGGTGTGTTGCTGGCTCTGGCTAGGGTTTCAGGTGAAACAGCGCCATTGCTGTTTACGGCACTGAGTAATCAATTCTGGACCTCAAGCCTGAGTGAGCCCATGGCAAGTTTGCCTGTCACTATTTTCAAATTTGCCATGAGTCCGTACGAGAACTGGCAAAAATTGGCCTGGGCCGGCGTGTTGCTGATTACCCTGACCGTTTTGGGTCTGAACATCCTTGCACGGGTACTGACCCGTGAAAAAAATTAACGTTGAAAGCACGTCATGAACACCCTTGAAAAACCCGTTGAAGTATCAAAGATTTCTGTCAAAAACTTGAATTTTTATTACGGAAAGTTCCGTGCACTCAAAGACATCAACCTGGAAATTCCTGAGCGCAAAGTAACCGCTTTTATTGGCCCTTCAGGTTGCGGCAAGTCCACCCTGTTGAGGGTTTTTAACCGGATGTTTGAGCTCTACCCCGAGCAGCGCGCTGAAGGGGACATCCTGCTGGATGGCGAAAACCTGTTGTCTACGACCAAAGACGTTGCGCTGGTGCGAGCCAAGGTGGGCATGGTTTTTCAAAAGCCTACGCCTTTCCCGATGTCAATTTTTGACAATATTGCCTTCGGAATCAAGCTGTTTGAATCGCTGACCGCCTCAGAGTTGGAGGAGCGTGTTGAGTGGGCATTGAAAAAAGCCGCGCTGTGGAACGAAGTCAAAGACAAACTCAAGCAGAATGGCGCCAGTTTATCGGGTGGTCAGCAGCAACGCTTGTGCATTGCCCGCGGGATCGCCATCAAGCCTGAGGTGCTTCTGCTGGATGAGCCTTGCTCCGCACTTGATCCGATTTCGACTGCAAAAATTGAAGAATTGATCACGGAACTCAAAAACGACTATACCGTGGTCATTGTGACTCACAATATGCAACAAGCAGCACGTTGCAGCGATTACACAGCGTACATGTACCTGGGTGATTTGATGGAATTCGGCTCTACAGAACAGATGTTTTTCAAGCCCAACCGTAAAGAAACGGAAGACTATATTACGGGCAGGTTCGGCTAATCACTGGGAGAATACAACATGACTGACAAACACCTCTCATCACAATTTGACACTGAACTCACATCCGTATCCACACGCGTGATGGAGCTGGGTGGGCTGGTTGAATCTCAAATTCACCAGGCCATCTACGCCTTATCGCATTTCAATGCGGAAACCTGTCATCAGGTTGTCCGGACTGAAGTTCGAGTGAATGCAATGGAAATAGAGATTGACCGGGACTTGTCTTCCATCATTTCCCGTCGCCAACCAACTGCCGGTGATTTGCGTTTGCTGATTGCAATTTCCAAAGCCACGGCCAATCTGGAACGCGTGGGCGACGAAGCAGTCAAGATTGCCAGAATGGTTCTTTCCATCATTCACAGCGGCGTGCCCCGTTCCTTGCCCGCATCCGATCTGCAGATGGCAGCAAATCTGGCTTCAGGGCAGCTGCGTAAAGCACTGGATGCTTTTGCCAGGCTGGACACAGAAACGGCATTGACCATCCTCAAGGAAGATGACCTGATCGACCAAGAGTTCGATGGCTTTGTGCGTATCCTCATCACCTACATGATGGAAGACCCACGCATGATTTCTCCGAGTCTGGATCTTTTGTTTTTGGCCAAGGCAATTGAGCGTATCGGGGACCATGCTAAAAATATTGCAGAACTGATAATTTACATCGTTAAAGGTGCAGATGTTCGTCACACCTCGATTGAAGAAATTGAATCTGTCCTGAAATGAAAACCCACCCTGGCGTCCTGATTGTTGAAGATGAAGCTTCCATCGCTGAGTTAATTGCCGTTAATCTCAGGCATAACGGATTTAAGCCGACTTGGGCAATGGACAGTGCCAGCGCTCAGGTCGAACTTGATGCTGTTGTGCCCGATGTTATTCTTTTGGATTGGATGCTACCCGGTGAAAGCGGCCTGACCTTGGCCAAACGCTGGCGCTCCCATCCGAGAACCAAGACAGTTCCAATCATCATGCTGACAGCCCGCAGTGATGAGGCTGACCGTATCGCCGGATTGGATGCCGGCGCTGACGACTATATGGTCAAGCCGTTTTCCACCAAAGAAATGCTAGCCAGGATTCGTGCAGTACTTCGTCGGCGTACTCCCGAGCAGGTGGGTGGCACGGCCACCATCGGTTCTTTGGTTCTGGATTCATCGACACACCGGGTGACCTTTCAGGACCAGCCTGTTAAATTGGGTCCTACCGAATTCAAGCTTCTTCAATACTTGATGACGCATGCCGAGCGTGTTCACAGCCGCTCTCAACTGCTTGATCAGGTTTGGGGCGATCATGTGTTTATTGAGGAGCGAACAGTTGATGTTCACGTCAAACGACTACGCGAAGCCCTGGGCGGCGCTGCGGCTATGGTCGAGACCGTTCGTGGTGCTGGCTACAGAATTACCTGCCAAACGCCCCAGGCGCTCCCAGCAGCTCTTGCATCCTGAAGCTGTTTTGCTGGTTCTTGCGACCGGTTGAACTCATTCATGTTTTTTCGTCTGTTTTCTTTCGCACTTTCCCAACTGGTTGGGGGCTTGGGCGGATTCTTCCTGACCTTTCGAGATGAACCCACCACTGGTTTTTTGCTTGGATGTATTGCGGGAGGATTATTCTGGGTTATCTGGGACTCAATCCGGGGCACTCGCGTGCTGGAATGGCTGCGTCGGGGTGACACAACTCTTGTGACTGTTTCCCGCGGGTTATGGGGAGAGGTGGCTGATCGTTCCCGACGCCTGATTAAATTAAGAAATCAGAAAATTCAGGAGAGTGATACCCGCTTGCAGCTGTTTCTGTCTGCACTTCAGGCGTCGCCAAATGGGGTTGTCTTGATCGATGCATCCGGCCGGATTGAATGGTTTAACCAAATGGCATCTTCCCATTTCGGATTTGAAGCGAAACGGGATTTACTTCAGCATTTTGGCAACCTTGTCAGGGACCCCACTTTTGCAGCTTATTACACTGAAGGTAATTTCAATTCCGGCGTTATTATGCCCGGACGCGAGAATTCAGCCATCCATCCGGTCCGCCTGTCCGTGCATGTCCACCCTTACGGGGATGGCCGCAGCCTGCTGTTGTCCAGCGATGTCACCGCTTTGGAGCAAGCCGAAGCCATGCGCCGGGATTTCGTTGCCAATGTATCTCATGAAATTCGCACACCGCTCACCGTTTTGTCAGGCTTTGTAGAAACTCTGCAGACCTTGCCACTTTCGGAGGCCGAACGAAGCAAATACCTTGATCTGATGGCTCAGCAGGCCCTGCGCATGCAAAATCTGGTGAGTGACCTCCTGACCTTGTCCCGGCTTGACGGTAGCCCTTTGCCTGGGAATACGGAGTGGGTCTCCATGCGGGTCGTGATGCGGCAACTGGAGCAGGAAGCGCAGGCACTCTCCAACATGCTTGATTTGCCAACGCCTGACAATCAGCAGTTGATTTTTGAGATAACCCCGGATATTGAAATTGCGGGATCATCCAGTGAGATTCTGAGTGCGATGTCCAACTTGATTAGCAATGCGATTCGTTACACCCCTTCTGACGGGTCTATACACGTGCGCCTGAGACTTCACGACGAGGGTCATGTGGAGTTCTCTGTGCAAGACACGGGCCCCGGTATCGCGCCTGAACATATTCCCAGGCTAACCGAGCGTTTTTACCGGGTTGACCGTAGCCGCTCGCGTGATACGGGTGGTACCGGCCTGGGTTTGGCGATTGTTAAACATGTTGCGCAGCGTCATGGTGCTGAACTGAAAATTGACAGCACAACGGGCCATGGCTCAACCTTCTCAATTATTTTCAGCCCTGAGCGGGTTCGCATCAGGCCTATGGCCGCTGTCTTGCCCGAAATGACTGTAATCGCCTAACCAATCCCTGCCTCCCAGGCTGTTTCTGTCACTGCTTTTTATTCGTTAGCGTAACCAGCATCAACCAGAAAATGACTGTGGTTGCAGCTAAGGCCAGGCTATTGGTCATCCAGAATGCTGCTGGCATCTGCATCGCCTTGAACGAGCCTATGCCCACATAAGCGAGCAGGTACCCGCCATACAAACCAAGTCCCCAGGTAATCCCCCCAATTTCCACAGCTCACAGAAGTAGAGATGTTATGCAGCCTTGGCCAGATGCTGCTTTGGGGTGAAACCGCCCAAGGCCATGTTCGGGCGGTCGTGATTGTAGGACCACATCCACCGCGTAGCGAAGTCCTGAACCTCTTCAATGCTGGACCAGTAATACTGGGATAGCCACTCGTAGCGCACTGTTCGGTTGAATCTTTCAACATAAGCGTTCTGTTGTGGTTTGCCTGGCTGAATGTATTCAAACCGGATGCCCCACTCTTTGGCCCAGTTCTGTATGGTGCCACTGATGTTCTCCGGTCCGTTGTCGCAGCGTATGACCTCGGGCTTGCCACGCCAGGAAATGATCTGCTTCAAGGCCCGGATCACCCGTTCACTTGGGAGTGAGAAGTCGACCTCAATGCCCAAAGCCTCACGGTTGAAGTCATCAATGACATTGAACAGTCGGATGTTTCTGCCATCCTCCAAGGTGTCGTGCATGAAATCCATCGACCAGACTTGGTTAATCGCCTGCGGTACAGCCAGACTCTCAGGTTTCCCTCGAACAATGCGCTTCCTGGGTTTGATGCGCAGGTTCAGCTCCAACTCCCGGTAGATGCGGTACACCCGTTTGTGGTTCCATGGCTTGCCCTGCACATTGCGCAGGTACAGATAGCAAAGCCCCAATCCCCAGTTGCGGTGGTTGTCCGTCAGACGGATTAACCAATCGGCTATTGCAGCGTTCTCATCGTTTTGCTTAGACTCGTAGCGGTAACAGGATTCACTGATCAGGAACACCCCACAGGCTACCCTGATTGCAATCCCGCGCTGCTCTACGACCTCTTTGGCCATCTCGCGTCTGCGAGACGGCCGTACTACTTTTTTGCGAGGTACTCGGCTGCAATCTCAGCCTTGAGCTTCTCTTCGAGGTACATCTTCTTCAGACGCCGGTTCTCGTCTTCGAGCTCCTTCATGCGCGACATCATGGAGGTGTCCATTCCACCAAACTTGGATCGCCATTTGTAAAAAGTGGCCGTGCTGATACCCAGCTCCCGGCATAGGTCGGGTACTGGCAGTCCAGTCTCTACCCGCTTGATCGCAGCCATGATCTGGCTGTCACTGAATCTGGATTTCTTCATGTAGAACTTCTTTCTCAGAAAATTCTACTTCTCGGGACTTTGGTTTATCGGGGGGATTACCC
>JBILKC010000182.1:0-5818 GCA_044376885.1 Hylemonella sp.
CCAGCACGTTCTGCAAGAACAGGCTGATGTCTGCAATTTCCTGCGGATGAATGCTGTGGGGCATGGGGTAGGTGTGCCATTGGACCGCGTAGTCGAGGCTTTGCAGAACCTGGCGGGAGGCTTCAGCGCGGCTGATGGCCACCACCGGGTCGCTCTGCCCGTGTGCCATGAAGATAGGCGTGCGGTAGTTGGAGGTGCTGCGCTCGACCAGCAACTTATCCGCCAACGCCAGGTAACCCGAGAGGGCCATGATGCCGGCCAGCGGTGCGCCATGGCGCAGCCCGGTGTGCAGCGCCATGGCACAGCCTTGCGAGAAGCCGGCCAGCACGATGTGCTCAGTGGCAATGCCCCGGCTGACCTCTCTGGCGATCAGGGCCTCAATGGAGGCTGCAGATTTCCGGATACCGGCGTCATCTTCCCGGTTGGCGATATCCAGTCCCACAATGTCGTACCAGGCCGGCATGACATAGCCGCCGTTGAGGGTGACGGGGATGCTGGGCGCATGGGGAAATACAAAGCGGATGGCTGGGCAGTTCTTGAGATTGAGCTCGGGCACGATGGGCGCAAAGTCGTTGCCATCGGCGCCGAGTCCGTGCATCCAGATCACGGCGGCCTTGGGCTTGGGACCAGTTTCAATTTCGAGGCAGTCCAGCAGGGCAGAGGTCATGGGATTGTGTTGAAAGTTAAAGTGATTGGGGTGGTTCAGGAGAGCAGGGCTTGGGAGAATTCCTGAGCGTTGAAGGTTTGCAATTCATCAAGCTGTTCACCCACGCCGATGAAATAAACAGGAATCGGCCGCTCGCGGGCGATGGCAGCCAGAACGCCCCCTTTGGCCGTACCGTCCAGCTTGGTGATGATCAGACCGGTCAGCCCCAGCGCGTCGTCAAATGCGCGTACTTGCGCCAGTGCATTCTGGCCGGTATTGCCGTCAATCACCAGCAACACTTCATGCGGCGCTGCAGGGTCTGCTTTTTGCAATACACGTTTGATTTTTTTCAGCTCTTCCATGAGGTGCAACTGGGTGGGCAGTCGTCCTGCCGTGTCGACCAGAACCACATCTTTGCCGCGCGCCTTGCCGGCGCAGACGGCGTCAAAACAGACCGAAGCCGGGTCGGCGCCTTCCTGGCTGACGATGTCCACCGTATTGCGATTGGCCCAGACGCTGAGCTGCTCGCGTGCGGCCGCCCTGAACGTATCTGCTGCGGCCAACAGCACGCTGGCACCCTGGTTGGTCAGGTGGTGCGTGAGTTTGCCGATAGAGGTGGTTTTGCCTGCGCCGTTCACCCCGGCGACCATGATCACGGTGGGGGGATGCTCACCGATGGCCAGGGTTTTCTCCAGTGGACGCAGCAGTTCAGCCAGGCTTAATGCCAACAAAGCTTTGATGGCCGCCGGTTCGGTGGTGCTGGTTTCCTTGACGCGGCGCTTGAGGTCGTCAAGCAAATGCTGTGTGGCCTTGACACCCGTGTCGGCCATCAGCAGTGCCGCTTCGAGCTCTTCATAAAGCGCATCGTCAATGCGTGCCCCGGTGAAAACGGTGCTGATGCTGCTGCCGGTTTTGCGCAAGCCGGAGGCAAGTTTGGCCAGCCAACTTTTGGGCCTGGCCGATTCAGGGGTGGCGCTGACCGGCACTGTGGCCGCAGGCAAATCAGCAGCGTGGGCTGCAGCTGCCGACGAGACTGCTGTGGGAGCCACAGCCTCAGAGGGGCTATTTTTTTTCTTGAAAAAGCGGAACATGGGGTGGTTCTTAGAATGGGCCATTCTATGAAACCCAAGGGTTCTTTTCCAATGATCCGTATTCTTCAACGTCGAAGCTTCTCTTTGGGCCTGCTCTGCGCTGTCGCCGGTGCGCTGATTCAGGTTTTGCCGGCCCAGGCCCAGACAAGCGCTCAGAAGCCTTCAGCGCTTGCAGCACCAGCCAATGTGAGCACCCAGCAGTTCACCCTGAGCAATGGCATGACGCTGATCGTCAAGCCCGACCGGCGTGCCCCCACGGTGGCGCACATGGTGTGGCTGCGTGTGGGGGCCATGGACGAGGTAGACGGCACTTCGGGCGTCGCTCACGTGCTTGAGCACATGCTGTTCAAGGGCACGGCTACCCTCAAGCCCGGGGAGTTTTCCCGTCGTGTGGCGGCCTTGGGCGGACGTGAGAACGCCTTTACCGGGCAGGACTACACCGGCTATTACCAGCAGATACCTTCCAACCGCCTGGAGGATGTGATGAAGCTGGAGGCGGACCGCTTTGCCAACAACCAGTGGTCGGATGAAGAATTCCGCAAAGAGCTGGAGGTGGTCAAGGAAGAGCGGCGTTTGCGCACGGACGACAACCCGCGTGCCAAGCTCTATGAGATGGTCAACGCCACTGTGTTTACTTCTTCGCCATACCGCCGACCCATCGTAGGCTGGATGAGTGACCTCGAAGCCATGACACCCGACGATGCCCGCGAGTTTTTCAAGCGCTGGTATGTGCCCGCCAACGCGGCGGTGGTGGTTGCGGGGGATGTGGACGTACAGCAAGTGAAGACCCTGGCCGAAAAGTACTACGGCGTCATTCCTGCGCGGCCAGTGCCGGCTCGCAAACCACGGATTGAGCCGGAGCAGGCTGGAATCAAGCGCCTTGAATTCAAAGCGCCCGCTGAGCAAGCCTATGTGACGCTGTCATTCCGGGTGCCCTCCCTGCAGGTGGTCGATGGCAAATCCCCGCTCGACGATGACGCGTTGGCTTTGACAGTGCTGTCAGCCGTGCTGGACGGCTACAGCGGGGCGCGACTGGACCGGGCACTGACCCAGGGCGCAGACCGGGTAGCAGACAGTGCTGGGGCATACAACGGACTGATGGGCCGCGGACCGCAGCTGTTTGTGCTCGATGGTGTTCCGGCACCCGGAAAAACCGCAGACCAGGTGGCTGCCGCGCTGCGCGAGCAGGTGGTGCGTGTGGCCAAAGACGGGGTCTCGGAAACCGAACTCAAACGCGTCAAGACCCAGTGGGTGGCCAGTGAAATTTACAAGAAAGACTCTGTTTTTAATCAGGCGCGTGAGTTGGGAAGTTATTGGGTGCAGGGCTGGCCGCTCGATGCCAGCGAGCGATTGATTGAACGCCTGCGTGGCGTGACGACTGCGCAGGTGAAGTCTGTCGCAGAACGCTATTTTGGCGATGACCAGTTGACCGTGGCCGTTCTCAGGCCTCAGCCGCTGGATCCCAACAAACCCAAACGTGCGCCGCCTGCCGGCAGCCGCCACTGATCAGAATTGATGTCCATGCCATGAATACTATTAAATCAATAGCAATAAAATCAATCGCCATAGGGGCTTTGGCTGTTTTTTATCAACAGTTTGCCTGGGCAGGAATCCCCATTGTGCACTGGAAGCAAGCCTCGGGTGTGGCGGTTTATCTGGTGCAAAGCGATGCGGTACCCATGGTGGACGTACAGATTGACCTGGATGCCGGCGGCCGGCGTGACCCGCCTGCCAAAGCGGGTCTGGCCAGTCTGACGGCTGGGATGATCTCCAAAGGCGTATTGGCCAAAGGTGCCGATCCGGCCCTGGATGAGAATGCTCTGGGCGAGGCCTGGGCAGATCTGGGTGCTTCCTTTGGTGCCAGTGCGGGCAGCGATCGTCTGAGTTTTTACTTGCGCTCCCTGACCTACCCCGACCTGCTTCCCAAAGCCGTTGCGCTGGCCGCGCGCCAGCTGGCCGAGCCGGCTTTCCCGGCCGCTGTCTGGGCACGCGAGCGCCAGCGTATCGGTGCAGCCATCAAAGAATCCAACACCCGGCCTGCAACGGTGGCCGGACGTGCGTTTGCCAAGGCGGTTTATGGTTCGCATCCTTACGGTTTCGAAATGACCGAGCAGACCTTGGCACGAATTGAGGTGTCTGATATGCGCAGTCTTTATGCTGGCTGGCTTCAGCCCTGCCGGGCCAAGGTCAGCATTGTGGGCTCGGTGACGCGGGAGCAAGCCGACGACATGGTTACTCAGCTGCTTGCGCGGCTGCCCGGCGCGTCCGGTCAGGCTTGCCGAGCTCTGGCGGCTGTCCCGGAGGTGGAGCCACTGCAGGCTGCACAGGATCTGCGCATCGCGTTTGACTCCAGCCAGGCTCATGTGTTGATTGGCCAACCTGGCTTCAAGCGCAATGACCCGGATTTTTTCCCGCTGACAGTGGGCAATTACATCCTGGGCGGAGGGGGTTTCGTGTCCCGCTTGACGGAAGAAGTGCGGGAGAAGCGCGGCTTGAGTTACAGCGTTTACAGCTACTTTGCGCCGGGTCTTCATGCGGGTGCTTTCACACTGGGCCTGCAGACCCGACCCGACCAGGCGCAACAGGCTGTACAGGTTTCACGTGAGGTGGTGCGCCGTTTTGTATCTGAGGGCCCTACGGCCGATGAGCTGAAAGCCGCCAAGGACAACTTGATCGGTGGTTTTGCCTTGCGCATTGACAGCAACCGCAAGTTGCTGGACAACGTCAGCAATATTGCCTGGAATAACCTGGCGCTGGACTATCTGGACACCTGGACCCAGCAAGTGGAGCGGGTGACCTTGGCGGATATTCGTGCGGCTTTTGCACGTAAGCTGCAACCGGAAAAAATGGTCACGGTGGTGGTCGGCGCTGCGCCCGCGCGGTGATGATGGAGTGATTTTCTCTGTTGCTGAGTGACTGTGTTGCGTTAAGCTTGACCCATGAACAATACCCCTGACCGCCCCCCGCTACCCGACCACCTGTCAATTGACCTTCAAAGCCCGCACCATGTGGCGGCTGTTTTTGAGCATGACATCGGCATTTTGCTCAATGATAAAGAGCGCTCCGACGTCGTTGAATACTGTATCAGCGAGGGTTGGGTCAAGGTGCCAGCTGGCAAGACGCTGGACCGCAAGGGCAACCCCTTGCTGATCAAGCTCAAAGGCCGGGTAGAGGCGTTCTACCGCTGAGCTGCGCACTAAGCCGTTTCGATCAAAGAGACGGTTTGTGTTTTACGGGAATCAACCAGGTCTGAAGCCAGCTTGATGGCTTCGCAAGGGTCCGTGGAAATGGCATCAGCACCCAGACTCTGCGCCGTAGCCGCCACGGAAAGGAAGGCAGGCCCACCCAGAATGACGGCTGCCACCGGGTTCTTGGATGCTTTTCTGATGTTGGAGACCAAGGCCGGTATGTTCACAAGCTGTTCCCTTAATCCGACAGACAGGCCAATCAGATCAAACCATTCGTTGCTGACAGAGTGGCAGAGCTCGGTCTCAGTGGTCGAAATTTCAACCACGACATCCCAGCCCTCCTTGCGGAAAAACTCTGAAACGATGGACAACCCCAGGAAATGTTGGGATCCAGGGGCCGAGGCAATCATGACGCGCTTGAGCGGCCCAGACCTTTGAGGGCCGTCCTGGTATTCATAACCCAGCTCGTGGGTAATCTGGTGCAAACACAATAAACCCAGAGTGACCTGCGCAAAATCGGTTTTGTCCTCATCCCACATCTCTCCAAGCAGGCGCGCGGCGGGCGTGATGAGCTTGAGGAAAATAAGCTCAATTGACACCTCTTCCTCGCGCAGTTTTTTGACGTGGGCCAGCGCATCGTCGGGCTTTTGTTTGAGACAGAGCTCTACAAAAGTCATCAATGTTTCAGCATCCACGGTGAAATCGGGGAATGCAGTGGCAGTTAGAGTCTGTTGATCCTGGGGAGCGGACTGGGTGGGATGCGCCTCAATCAGTCGCGAAATAATTTGGGTCTCGATCAGGGAAGTCAGGGATTCTTTCCAATCTGCATCCATCTTGGAGGGAAGGCCCTTACCTGGCGTGCCTGATCTGGAGAAAAGGCTTGAGTAGGTTTG